>NZ_KE383873.1:227904-357340 GCF_000422545.1 Desulfocurvibacter africanus subsp. africanus DSM 2603 | reverse complement strand
CCTGCAGAACCGCCTGGAGAACACCGTCTCCAACCTGCAGATCCAGGCCGAGAACCTGCAAGCCGCCGAGTCGCGCATCTCCGACGTGGACGTCGCCTCCGAGATGACCGAGTTCGTGCGCCAGCAGATCCTGTCGCAGTCCGCGGTGGCCATGCTGTCCCAGGCCAACTCCCTGCCCAGAATGGCCATGCAGCTCATCGGCGGCTAATCGCCATAGCGGCCTAACGCTGACCGAAACCCTGAAGGCCGGGCCGCGCCAAGCGGTCCGGCCTTTTCACTAATAATGGCATACGGATTGCTAATTGGAGGGCGAGCTACAATCTCGGAAGAATATGCCTACAGGAGGCAGCATGTCAGACTCACTGCTCTCGGGAAATATATCCTTTGCCGGCCTTGGTTCCGGAACCGACTTCAGCACCCTTATCGAGGGCCTGATGAAGGTCGAGCAGCGCCGCATCACCAAACTTGAGGAATGGCGCAAGTCCTGGGACGATAAGATCGTGGAATTCCAGGATCTCAATACGAAGCTTCTGTCCCTCAAGACCAGCCTTGAGACAATAAACACTCCTGGCAAATTCCTGGTCAAGAACGCGGCTTCTTCTTCCGAGAGCGTGGCCAGCGCCACAGCCGGGCCTGACACCCTGGAAGGCAGCTATACTGTAGAGGTTACGCAGACCGCCACGAACCACATCATGACGAGCGATCGCGACAGCGATGGCCTTCTAGGAGTTGACGCAGCGGTCATCCCTGATGCCAATACCTTCGACATAACTGGCGGAACGGGCGGGACCTTCACCTTCACCTATGGTGGCAATACAGTTAACATTTCCTTGGGAGTTGGCGCTACACTTAATGACTTAGTCAACGCCATCAACGCCCATCCGGACAATAAAAGCTCGACGAGTTCGGGAATAGGCGTGCGCGCATCGACGTTCAAAATCGCCGAGGGCGACTACCGTCTACAGCTCACCGGTCTGGATTTGGGCAACGACCCGGATCACCTTATCACAGTCACCGGATCGACCCTCGTGGATGGCCTGAGGACCACCAACTTCGGAGACGACGCCGATTGGCCGGAGTACAACCAACTCCCCCAAGACGCGCTGTTCAAGTTCAACGGAATTTCGCTGACCCGGCAAACCAACAGTATCGATGATGTCGCGCCAGGGCTGACCCTGCTCCTCAAGGATTCCGGAACCACGACCGTCACAGTGAAGACTGATGCGGAAGCCATAAAGGAAAACGTAATCGCTTTCGTGGACGCCGTTAACGAGGTGCGCACGAAGATCAATGAGATCTCAAAAGTGGATACGACCACCAACGAAGGCTCTATCCTCACCGGCAACTATGGCGTGGACATGATCGGCCAGAACCTTAAAAATATCGTGGCCAGCAAGGGCATCGGCTTCGACTATGATGATGATTTCTACTCCGCTCTGTCCCAGATCGGCATATTGACCGATGCGGAGGAGGGTTCGGTCACTCGCGGCCTGCTTGTCCTGGACGACGCGAAGCTCGATGAGGCTTTGGCCAATGATCCAGACGCCGTGGCAAAGCTTTTCTCGGCCAATTACTCCGGAGAAACCGACCAACCCACATTCTCCTACCTTTCTTGCCTGCCCGGAACCACAGAGGCAGGAACATACGACGTGCGCTGGGATCAAGCCACACAAACCGGAACCATTGGTGGTTACGCCGCCACATACAATGCCGCCACCAAAGAGCTGACCGCCAATAGCGGTGCGCCTGTGTCCGGCTTGGTGGTACGCATCAACGATCCGCTCGCGGACATCACCACCGGCGTGGTGCGTATCAAGCTTGGCAAGACCAATGAACTTATCGATGAGATCAGGGTGCTCACCGATCCCAAGTCCAGCCCGACCGACTTCGAGGCAGGCCCATTGGCCGTCCTTGAGGAGAACTATAATGATATCATCAAAAGTATCGACTCCAAGATAGAATTTGAAGAGCGCCGTATCACGCGCCTGCAGCGCCAATACAAAGACCGTTTCGCTCGGCTGGACGCGATGCTCGGCTATTACAATAATATGGCCTCAGGCATGCAGAGCCAAATCCTCAGCATGATGCAGCAGTCATAGCCAGGAACTAACAATGTACAAGGCAGCTCAGAAGTATCTTGCGACTCAGGTCACGACCACGGATCAGGGCCAGTTGCTTATCATGTTGTATGATGCAACCATCAAATTTCTCAACCAAGCCAAGATCAAGATCGACGAGAAGGACTACGCCCAGAAGGGCATTCTCATCTCCAAGGCCTTGGACATCATTTCGGAGTTGGCCAGCAGCCTGAACAAGGACAAAGGCGGTGATATCGCCGACAACCTGAATCAGGTCTACCTCTATTGCAACACCCGTCTGCTCATGGCCAATCTCAAAATGGACAAGGGCATCATCGACGAGGTCATCAAGATTATCACCGGTGTCCGCGACGCCTACGCACAAATAATAAAGGAAGGCGCCACGGCGCCGACCGCGGGTGTGGACACGCTCAATACACAGGCGGTCTCCCGCTCGTCTTTCGGCGCGCCCAAGATAGGCGGAACAGGCATGTCCATGCCTCCAATCACGCCCAAAGCAGCGCAGTTCGCCGCCCCGACGGAACCGGGCAAGCCCGCTGAAGCCAGCCATTCGGCAACGATCGAGAGTGCTGAGGAGCAAGAAACGGGACAGCCCTCTTCCAGCCAGCCACAGGCAACATCAACCGGCGAGCAGCCTTCTCCCCGCCAGACAGCTACGCCGTTAGCGCCATCGCCGGCACCGTCGGGCACTACCATGCGCCGCGTGGTCCAGGCCTACGGCAACACGCCCAAGTAATCGGCCATGGAGCGGCCTGTCCGCGTCCTGCACGTTTGTTTCGGCCTTGGCCTCGGCGGAACGGAGAAGGTCATGCAGGCCCTGGCATCCGGCCTGGATCGGGACCACTTCGAGCCGTTCGTGTTCAGCTTCGCCGACGGTCCCCGCCGACGCCAACTGTCGGCCTCGGGCGTGCAGGTAAGCATAGGCAAGGATCTACTGCGCTGCCTGGAACGGCTGCGGCCGCACGTCGTGCATCTGCATCGTGCGGGCTGGCCCGAGCCCGGCCTTCTGCGCCCCTTGCGCCTTACCCGTGTGCCCGTGGTGGTGGAGACCAACGTCTTCGGCCGCCGCGATCCTTCGCCCCAAGCCCAGATCATCGACCGCCACCTGTTCGTCTCGCACTTCTGCGCCAGCCGCTACGCCGCCGTGGAGGGCATTGACACGTCCGGGCTGCGCTATGGCGTGCTCTACAATCCCGTGGACACGGATTGCTACGAAAGCAACACTCCCGCGCAGCCTTGGGGCCAGCCCATCCTTGGCCGGATTTCGCGCGCCGACCCCGGTAAATGGTCGCACCTGGCCCTGGACATTCTTCCCCTGCTCAAACGTCAAATCCCCAATTTCATTTTTCGGGTCATCGGCGGTATACCCGAGGCCCATGAATTCGTGCGCGCGCATGGATTGGACGAGCAGGTGCATTGGCTCGATCCGGTGGAGTCGGACCTGGAGTTGGCCGGCTTCTACGGCTCCGTGTGCCTGCTGGCCCACGCCAACGACACGGGCGAGAGCTTCGGCCTAACCATCGCCGAAGCCATGGCCTCGGGCCTGCCCGTGGTTACCCACCCTGCCGCGGGCCTGCGCGACAATGCCCAGCTTGAACTCGTCGAGCATGGAAAGACAGGTTTGGTGGCCGGCAGCGCAGAGGAATACGCAGGGGCCGTGGCACGCCTGTTGACGAATCCCGATGAAGCCCGAGCCATGGGCCAACGCGGCCGGGACAAGGCCCGACGGTTGTTCCGCGAGCAGGCCATCGTCTCGCAGGTAGAAAATATCTATCTGGAGTTGCTGGAAGCCAAACTCGGTCCAGAAGCCGTCTCCGGCCTGCGCCGCAATGAAGCACAGCATGTTAAAAGATGAGCCAAACCTGTCCGCTGTAGAACGTCTTGCCGAATACACAGGGCAGGTGCTCTCATTTATCCTGGATGGAGCGCATGACATCCTGCCACCAGCTGAGCCGAATCCGGACACGGCCAAGTGGGCCGCCCGCCTGGTGCGGGCCTGGTCCCGCGAGAGGCGGCCGCATTTCCTGCTGCTTGGACTCTGGCAGCCCTGCCTGGTTGCCGAATTGCGCCGGCTGCTGCCGGATGACGTGCTGCTCGTAGTAAGCGACCAAAGTCCCCAAGCCGTGCGCGCGGCCCTGACTCAACCCGATGCGGCAGTTTTTTCCCACCCGTCAGCGGCCCTGCTTTGCGACACCTCGGCCTGGGCCCAGCGCCTGTTGTTGGATTCAACCGGAATTGAGCCCGCCAGTACGTTCGTGGTCATCAATCCACTGTTGCCGGCTGTAAAGCGCACTCCGTATAGCGAAATGGAGCGGCTGCTCGCCCTGCACATGGCCGAGGTCGCCCGGTCAGAGAAGGACGCGCCGTCATCCCTTAGCTTGGCGGTCATTCTACACCCGGCCGAGCCTGGTCTGGCGGAATTCTTCGCGGCCATTCCAGCCTGGGTGGAACAGATTTGCGTGCTCTGGGATGCCAACGAACCTCCCTCGACTTCAGCCTTGGGCATTGCCCCGGACCCACGCCGCATCGACACGGCCCATCCGCTGGCAGGAGATTTCGCAGCCCAACGCAACCGCGCGCTGGGCCTGTGCCGTGGTGAATGGATTCTCAGTCTGGACGGCGACGAGCGCCTGCCAGCCTCGCTGTGGGCGGCCTTGCCCGCGCTCATGGCCAGGCAGGATTTCGCGGGCTACTACTTCCAACGCCAGACCCTCTATCCCGACGCATCCTCCTGCAAGATGGGCTACGGCTTGTGGCCGGACCTCCAGTTCAGGCTGTTCCGCAACCTGTCGGGCATAGCATACCAGCGGCCGGTGCACGAAATCCTGGAGGGCTTGCCCGGCGCCAGGGCGGTTCTCGCCGCCGGGGCCATCGAGCACTACAGCCGGCTGAACAAAACGCCCGAGGAGCTAAGGCGCAAGCTGAGCGTTTTTGACGGAGCGACCGGCGGCGCCTGGGGCCATCGCCTCAATACGGAGTACCCCAGCCTGAAGCGCGCCCTGCTGCCTTCCTCGGTGTTGGAATTTCCGGCCAGACTGTTTATGCTGCCCTGATCCGGCCCTGACCCCGTCAAGACCGGCCAAGCGCCGACTCGACCGCAATCAACAGGAGCAGCCATGGATTTCCGCCTTGGCGTGTGCCAGACGCCCGTGCTTTCCGCACCTAAAGAACTGCAGCCTTACCTTAAAGCCATCTCCAGGGCCGAGACGCCGGGCCTGTGGCTGTTTCCCGAGTTGTTTCTGGGCGGCTTCGACCTGCAACGCAGCCAGCACTGGGCGGACCAGGCGCAGGAAGCCCTGGCCCTTCTGAGCGACTTCAGCCGCGCGACTGGCCATGCCCTGGCCGGGACATTCCTGGAGCGCAGTGCCGGTGGATTCCAGAATTCCCTATATCTGCTGTCGCCCGAGTTGGCCGAACCGCTCAAGCTCTACAGTAAGATCCACCTCTTCCCTGCCTCGGATGAGGCCAAGCTGCTGACTCCTGGCGCAGGGGCCATGGTCACGCCCGAGTTGCGCGGTTTGCGCCTGGGCGGCTGCATCTGCTTCGACCTGCGCTTTCCCGAGGTCTGCCGTGTGCAGGCTGCCCGCGACGTGCACGTCTATCTCGTGCCGGCCCAATGGCCCAAAGCGCGCCTGGACCACTTCACGCTCCTCTGTCGGGCCAGGGCTCTGGAGAACCAGGCCATGGTGCTGGCCGCCAACTGCTGCGGCCCCTCTCCGCTGGGCGAGATGCCCGGTGCTTCCATGCTCGTGGGCCCCTGGGGCCAGATGCTCATGGACTGCGACGATCAACCCGGCGTGCACTCCACAGTGGTCGATCTGGACGTACTTAAGGCCGGCCAGCGGCTCTTCTCCACGCGAACTTCCCCGGTGCTGGACGTCACATCGCGCATTCTGGCCTGAATCGTCATGGCCTTGCCGACATGCCGGTCATATGCGCTGCATGCTTGTTCCTGACATCCCTTGATTCCTGATCGGAGAGAATATAGCTTGCTGCAGTCCTTCTACTGCAGCCCAGGACCGCCGATGCTTATAAAATGTCCAGAATGTGGTTTTTCGCGAGATGTGCCCGAGGAGAAGCTGCCCGCCAGCGTCAGTCTGGCTACGTGCCCTAAATGTAAGAGCAAATTCAAGTTCAGGAACCTGCCTGAATCCACTCGGCAGCAGGACAAGCCTGTTGTTTCCCGACCGCATGACGAGCCAATCCCGAAAACGCAGGCTCCACAGCGTCGGCCAGATCTTCCGGACACCCCGCCCATTGACGTTACTCAACCCCGGGCTGATCAAACCAGGCACTCGCCCGCGAGTACGACCGGCGAGCAGGCCAACCAGCCCCGCAAAGCGGGAGCCGCGCCTGCCAAACCTTTATCGAAGACCACGGGCGACATTTGGCAGAGTCTCGAATCCATGCGCCCCAAACAGCCGGAAAACACGCTTGAGGAGGAGCGCCAGGTCCTTCCTAGCCTGGAACAACTCGAGCTTGATCCCGATGAGCAAAGCGCGACCCACGGACAAGGTGGAACACCACTCATCGATGTACCCTGGGAACGCATGGATAAATTCGGCTTGGCGGGCGGCTTCTGGCAGACCCTCAAGCGGGCCATGCTCCGTCCCCAGGACTTTTTCGGCCACATGCCCTTGCATGGCTTGGCCATGCCGCTGGCCTTTTTTCTCGTGATTGGCTGCGTGCAGATTGCAGCTCAGCTGTTCTGGGACTCCGCGGGCATGACCTTCCTGGATCTCTTTCTGCAACGTCCGGACGCGGAACAGTCCGGGCTGTCCCTGGGCGAAGGCGGCTACCTCCTCTTCATCATCTATCCATTGATCCTGACCGTGGCCCTGTTCGCCATTGCCGGCTTGCACCATCTTTTCCTCATGGCCAGCCAGGCCGCCCAAAGGGGCTTCGAGGCCACCTTCCGTGCCGTGGCCTATGGCAGCGCACCTCTGGTGCTGGCGGTCATCCCGTTTGTCGGCGACCTGGTGGGTCTGGCCTGGAACGTGTCCATAACCATCATTGCCTACAGGTATATTCACCGCACCAGCTATACGCGCGTGGGCCTGGCCATGCTCATCCCTCTGGTGGCCTTGCTGCTCATCGGTCTCTATTTCCGTATGGTTTCCTAAGCATCGGTATGGTATTTGCTAAATAGTCGAATACCAACGGGAGGCTGTATGCTTGGCTGGCTGAAGTCCGCCTGGCGAGCCTGCATGGAGCGCAAGAGCCGCTCCAGGGAGATCAACCCGCAGGCTTTCAAGGAAATGGCGCATGAGATCAACGAACTCGTTGCCATGGCCGGCTTGTTCGGTCCTGTTGAGGACGAATTCCAGGCCAAGCTCAAGCGCATCAAGGCCGAAATGGACCAGTTGCACAGCCTGGCCGGACAGTCGGAATTCCGATGCCTGTCCCGCGGACGGCGGCTTCTGTTGCGCCGCAGCCTCCTGCAATCCAGGGAACACCTGCTGCAGACCGTGCAGAACGTCCCCACGCCCACCAACAGGTTGCAATAGGCAGCCGGGCCGACGTGGCGGCGCGTCAAAACTTCAACAGCCGTTTCAAGAGGGACCATGCGCTCGATCAGCCTGCTTCTGCTCGCCCTCGTCCTGCTGACCGCCAGTTGCGGCGGCGTCGCCTTCCAGCCACGCATCACGGAAAAATCCGTGCTTGTCGTGGACCAGTGGGTGAGAACCTCGCCGCTCATGATCATGGTCCAGCCCAAACGCACATCCATGCGAGAATACTCGGCCCTGTTCATTCCCTTTCGGGTGGAGCAGGAAATCTCCGACGCCCGCCATCATGGCCGCGAGCTCATGCGCATCCTCTGGACCGACTGGGCCTCCAAGTCCTTGTTCCCCACCATGGTCTACGATGACACCGGCTTCTATCGCAATCCCGAGGAGGCCCTCCGCCTGGCCCGCCAGAAGGGCGCGGATTTGGCCGTGACCGGCGTGGTGACCTACCTGCTTCACGGCGGCACCCAGGGAGACACCGCCGCATCGGTGCGCGTGGAGATATACGACACGGCCACCGGCTATCTGGTCTGGTCCCTGGAACAAGCCGGGCAGATGGAAGCCAACAATGTCGAGGATTACATCCTCTTCGCCCGTAAAACGCGCCTGCCCATGGACCCCATGTACGCAGTGCTCAGCGAAATATTCGACAGCATGGCCCAGCCCCTGCTCGATTGGAACTCTTTGGCTCGTTCCTGATACTCGCCAATAGACCCCCTTCACGGCAGCGGCCCCAAAGTGCGGCCGCTGCCGTTTTTTTTCTTGCCATTGCCGTCCAAGGGCTTACATACCTTTCCAGGCGCATATCACCCGGTTTCCTGGACGAATGGCCGTCCAGCACGTATGCTACGCCCCTCGCCGGACACCCATCGGAGGCTTGTTAAGACATGATCGGTATATCCAAGCTCTATTGCGGCTCGGTGGAGCCGTCGGACGCTCTGCGTTACGGACGCCACTCGGGCAAGCTGCCCTCGCATCTTCTTCAGTTTTCCAAGGACAAGAAGCCCGTGGTCGTCTGGAACTCCACGCGGCGCTGCAACCAGAAATGCGTGCACTGCTATGCCAAGGCCATCGAGGAGCAGGGCACGGACATCATCGGCACCGATGCCGCCAAGGTCATGATCGACGACCTGGCCGCCTACGGCGCACCTGTCATGCTCTTCTCGGGCGGCGAGCCGCTCGTGCGCAAGGACCTCGTGGAGTTGGCCAAGCACGCCACCTCATGCGGCATGCGCGCGGTCATTTCCACCAACGGCACGCTCATCACCAAGGAAAAAGCCCGCGAACTCAAGGACGTCGGCCTTTCCTACGTGGGCATATCCATGGATGGCGCCCCGGAGACGCACAACAAGTTCCGCGGCTCGGACAAGGCCTTCGACATGGCCGTGGCCGGCGTCGAGAACTGTAAGGCCGAGGGGCTCAAGGTCGGCCTGCGCTTCACCATCAACAAGCGCAACGCCCAGGACATCCCCTTCCTGTTCCAGCTCATCAAAGACCTGGAAGTCCCGCGCATCTGTTTCTACCACCTCGTCTACTCCGGCCGCGGTTCGGAGCTGGTGGACGAAGACCTGAGCCACGCCGAGACCCGCGCTGCGGTCAACCTCATCATGGACGAGACGCGCGCTCTCTACGACGCCGGACTGCCCAAGGAAGTGCTCACCGTGGACAACCACGCCGACGGACCGCTGGTCTACGAGCGCCTGAAAAAGGAAGATCCCAAGCGCGCCGAGCAGGTCCTGGAGCTGCTGTCCTGGAACGAAGGCAACTCCACGGGACGCGGCATCGGCTGCATCTCCTGGGACGGCCAAGTGCACGCCGACCAGTTCTGGCGCATCCATACTTTCGGCAACGTGCTCGAACGGCCGTTCTCGCAGATATGGGACGATCCGAATATCGAGTTGCTGCACAAGCTCAAGGACAAGCGCCCGCACCTCAAGGGCCGCTGCCGCGCCTGCCGCTACCTGAACGTCTGCGCCGGCAACTTCCGCGCTCGCGCCGAAGCTGTCTACGGCGATATCTGGGCCGACGACCCGGCCTGCTACCTGACGGACGCAGAGATCAGCGGGCCGATGCTCGGCGGCGAAACTGGTGAGTCCAAGCAGCCGGATGGCTGCGGTTGTCAGGATTAGGAAGAGAAGAAGAGAAGAGTAATCGGGGAGGGGAAACCCTTTGCAAAGGGTTCTCCCCTCCCCGAACCCCACCCTGTCCTAAACTTTCTGGTTCGCTGCGCGGTAAGAAAAATTCTGTATGAACGCTGAAGCTCAGGCCCTTCAAGTCACATTCCCTTTCTGACGCTTCGCACGAGGGTATACGCCATGACATTCTTCCGAGGACGCCGCCTGCGCCGCACGCCTGCCATCCGCGATCTGGTGCGCGAGAACGCGCTTTCTCCCAACGACCTCATTCAGCCCTGGTTCGTGGTCGAGACCGACGACAAAAATTTCGAGAAGCCCATCGGCTCTATGCCGGGACAGAGCCAGTACAGCTTGCACAAACTCGTGGAACGTGCGGGTTGGGCAGTGGACAAGGGATTGCGCTCCTGCATCCTGTTCGGCATTCCCAAGGTCAAGGACCCGCAGGCCAGCCAGGCTTGGGCCGACGAGGGCATCGTGCAGCAGGCCGTGCGCGCGCTCAAAGACAAGTACCCGCAGCTCGTGGTCATGACCGACGTGTGCTTGTGCGAGTACACTTCCCACGGCCATTGCGGCATCGTGCGCGGCGAGGAGATCCTGAACGACCCCACGCTGGAGCTTCTGGCCAAGTCCGCCCTGTCCCACGCCCGCGCCGGCGCGGACATGGTCGCGCCCTCGGACATGATGGACGGCCGCGTGGCAGCCATCCGCGCCATGCTCGACGACAACGGCTTCAACGACCTGCCGATCATGAGCTACGCGGTCAAATACGCCTCGGCCTTCTACGGCCCGTTCCGCGAGGCGGCCGAATCCACGCCGCAGTTCGGCGACCGCCGCACGCACCAGATGGACCCGGCCAACCGCCGCGAAGCCCTGCGCGAAGCCGTGGCCGACCTGGACGAGGGAGCGGACGTGCTCATGGTCAAGCCGGCCATGCCCTACCTGGATATCATCCGCGACCTGCGCGAGAATTTCGACACGCCCATCGCGGCCTACCAAGTGAGCGGCGAGTACGCCATGATCAAGGCTGCCGCAGCCAACGGCTGGATCGACGAAAGGCGTGTGATTATGGAGTCTTTGATCGGGATCAAGCGCGCCGGCGCGGACCTGATCCTAACCTACTATGCCGAGGACGCGTTGGATTGGCTGAAGTAGAGGCGGCTTCCACCTCAAGGCACGATTGCGTTCCATATTCGGCCGTCCGCCTCCTGTCTGGGAATACGCCCTTTCCCGTGCGTGCGTGAAAAGGCGATTTGTGGTATAAAAAGTGTTCGCCGTTCGCGACGTTACCGGCGGGGAGAACGCCCTGCGGTAAGGAAATTACGAAACAAAGCCAATTCGGCGGGAAGCCGCGAATGCCAGGGGCTGACGAGCGATTCGTCCTGGTTCATTACAAGCTTCCCACGCCTTGGAGACCGAAATGCACGAGCACCAGAAACCCGGCCACCCCACCAGCCATTCAGGCAACCACCCCGGCGAAAAGTCCGGCCATCCGCACGCCGCCGGCAAGCCCGGCCATCCTGGCGGTCAGCCCAAGGGCCACCCGGGCGGACATCCCGGCCCCAAAACTCTCCCCGACGGTAAGACGCCGCCCTGCCGGCTCATAGCCTGGGAAGTCACGCGCTCCTGTAACCTGGCCTGCAAGCATTGCCGGGCCGAGGCGCACCTGGAGCCGTACCCCGGCGAGTTGTCCACGGCCGAGGCCAAGGCGCTCATCGACACCTTCCCCGGAGTGGGCAACCCCATCATCATCTTCACTGGCGGCGAGCCGCTCATGCGCAAGGACGTCTTCGAGCTGGTGGCCCACGCCAAGTCCAAGGGCCTGCGTTGCGTCATGGCTCCCAACGGCACGCTCATCACGCCCGAGAACGCGCGGAAGATGAAGGAATCGGGCATAGAACGCTGCTCGATCTCCATCGACGGCCCGGACGCGGCCAGTCACGACTTCTTCCGGGGCACTCCCGGCGCGTTCGAGCAGACCATGCACGGCATCCAGTACCTCAAGGATGCCGGCATCGAGTTCCAGATCAACACGACCGTGACGCGCAACAACCTCGGCCAGTTCAAGGACATCTTCCAGCTGACCCAGGACCTGGGCGCTCAGGCTTGGCACATCTTCCTGCTCGTGCCCACGGGCCGTGGCGCGGAGATCGAGGATCAGGTCATCTCGGCGAAAGAGTACGAAGACGTGCTCAACTGGTTCTACGACTTCCGCAAGACCACTGACATGCAGCTCAAGGCCACCTGCGCGCCGCACTACCACCGCATCCTGCGCCAGCGGGCCAAGGAGGACGGCACGCCCGTCACCTTCGAGACCTTCGGCCTGGACGCCGTGAGCCGCGGCTGCCTGGGCGGCGTGGGCTTCTGCTTCATCTCGCACACGGGCCAGGTGCAGCCCTGCGGCTACCTGGAGCTGGACTGCGGTCAGGTCAAGCAGACGCCTTTCCCCAAGATATGGGCCGATTCGATGCAGTTCGCCAACCTGCGCAACCCGGAGACGTATACGGGCAAGTGCGGCGTATGCGAGTACGAGCGAGTCTGCGGCGGTTGCCGCGCCCGCGCCCAGACCATGAAGGGCGACTACCTGGCCGAGGAGCCGCTGTGCAGCTATACGCCGAAACGGGCCTGCAAGGGCGACTAGACACCTAAAGTCCGGAGGGGCCGTGGACGATCTAGATAAACAGCTACTGGACATCATTCAGTCCAACTTTCCGCTCGTACCGCGACCTTACGAGGCCGTGGGCAAGGAACTGAGGCTCACCGAGGCCGAGGTGCTGGCCAGAGTGCGCGCCCTCAGGGAAAAGGGCGTTATCCGGCGCATCGGCGGCAACTTCCAGTCCGGCAAGCTGGGCTGGCACTCGACCCTGTGCGCCGCGCGCGTGCCCGAGGACAGGCTGGACGAGTTCATCGCCACGGTGAATGCCTACCCCGGCGTGACACACAACTATCTGCGCGCCCACTCATTCAACGTCTGGTTCACCTTTATCGGACCGAATCAGGACGCGGTGCGCGCCACCTTGCAGGAAATACGCGAGACCACGGGCATTGACGTGCTCTATCTGCCCACGGAAAAACTTTACAAGATCAAGGTCGATTTTAAAATGAAGGACGGCGAGGACAACGCATGAGCAAGAGTTCCAAGCAAGGCAAGGAAGCCCCCGCAGCCAAGAAGATCATCCTCTCCCCTTCGCTGCTCTCCGCGGATTTCGGGCGGCTGGCCGATGAACTGGCCGCGCTGGAGGAAGGTGGCATCGAGTGGGTACACTGGGACGTCATGGACGGCGTGTTCGTGCCCAACATCACCTTTGGCCCGCCGGTCATCAAGGCCTTGCGCAACCGTAGCAAGCTTTTCTTCGACTGCCATCTCATGGTCATCAAGCCCGAGCGCTACATCAACGACTTCCTGGATGCCGGGGCCAACCTCATCTGCGTGCACGCCGAAGCGACCTCGCACCTGGAGCGCACCGTGTCCCAGATCCGCGAGGCCGGGATCAAAGCGGCCGTGGCCCTCAACCCGGCAACGTCCTTGGCTAGCATCGAATACTTGCTGCCCGAGCTGGATATGGTACTCATCATGAGTGTGAACCCCGGCTTCGGCGGTCAGGTATTCATTCCCTTTTCCCTGGAGAAGATCCGCCGCCTGCGCAAGATGATCGACGAGCAGGGAGCCAAGACGCTCATTCAGGTGGACGGCGGCATAACGCCGGAAAACATCGCCCCCATAGTCGATGCCGGGGCCGAAGTGATCGTTTCCGGCTCGTCCTTCTTCAAGTTCCCGCCCTACGGCAAGCGCCGCGAGCTGTTCGAGACCCTGTCGCAGGTCAGCTTCGGACCCACGGGGCTCTAGGGCCTCTGGATATCGCTCCGCTTAATTGCGCACCGCATTAGCGGTGCGCTTTTTTTTCAAGGCGTTCCTCGACGACCCGCCTAATGACCACGGCTTGGTTGCGTTGCTCATCCTTGGCGCCATACAGGAGCGTCACGGTTCCCGTCTCCGCCTCGCTCGCCAGGCGATCCAAGAGCGCACGGAGCTCGGGCGCGTCCAGTTCCAGGCGATAGCGTGCCTGGAAATCCTCCCAGCGGGCCGGGTCATGATTGAACCATTTGCGCAGCTCAGTGCTGGGCGCCAGGGCCTTGAGCCACTCGTCCAGGTGCGCATCCGCTTTGCGCACTCCGCGCGGCCAGACGCGATCCACGAGATAGCGTTTGCCGTCGTCAGGACCGGTTTGATCATGGATACGTTTGAGCTTGAGCATGCTTGCCTCTCAAACTACCGGACCATGAGGGCCCGTTGAAGCTTGCTGCTCCTTGGCCTTGGCCGCGCTCTCCGGCAGCAGCAGGGTCAGGGCGTGAGGCAGGATGCGGAAGCGCAAGGGCGGCGTGAGCCAGGTCAGCTCGCCGTCCAAGGTCGCGCGTACCCGGCGGCGGTTCACGCGCACCGCGCACTCGGGTACGAGGATGAGCCGGAAATCCTTCTCCGGGTCCAGGCGTCCGCGAAAAGTGCGCAAGGCCGAGGCCATGAGACCCATGCGCCCCAGCCGCCGGCCAAGAATCAAGGCCAGCAGTCCGTCGCTCAGGGAAGCCAGATGAGTCGGCACAGTCAAGGGATTCAGGGCGCTCAAGCTGTTGCCGGCCATGACGAAAGGAGTGCGCAGGACTTCACGGCGGCCCTCGTGCAGCACTTCCACCAGGAGCACGGGGTAGCGCACAAAGCTTTTCATGAGCGCCCACACGATGGCCAGCGGCTTGAACCAGCCCCGCGAATGCTGAAGCCGGATGCGCTCTCGCACGAAGCGGGGATGAATGCCCAGGGTGCAGTGGCTGACGAAGAAGCGGCCGTTGACCTCTATGGCGTCCACGGGGCCGAACCGGCCGGCGGCCATGACAGCTACCGCGCCATCGAGGTCCAGAGGGATGTTCAGCAGGCGGGCGAAATAGTTCCAGGTACCCATGGGCAGCACGGCCATGGGTTTGCCCGCTCGGGCCAGGATGCGCGCGGCGCTGCCTATGCTGCCATCGCCCCCGCCCGCGGCTACGGCATCCCAGGGGCCGGAGGCCGCGCGTTCCACGGCGGCCTCGAATTCCTCGGCCTGGACCAGTTCGATCTCGGCCTGCAGACCGTGCAGGGCAAAGGCCTGCTCCAGGCTCCCGGCGATATCCGCGCGTTTGCCGGCCGGCGTGATGCCGGCTCCGGCGTTGACCACCGCCTTGATATACAAGGGGCGCACAGGGTGCGTGGCCCGAGGGTCGAGCGCGGTCTGCTGCTCCACACCGTCCTTGTCCATGCTTAGCCTTTTCCGTCGCCCATCTGGCATTTGGTCTGACCCAGCATGTCCGCCACCTCTTCGCGGCTCAGGTCCCGCCAGTTGCGATAGGCCGAGGCCACGGCAAAAGGATAGTAGTCCTGGATGCTGATGCAGTAGACGGCGTCGCTGATATCCGCCATGCGCCTGGCTGTTTCCAGAGGAGCCGTGGGCACGGCCACGGTGATGCCTGCCGCGCCACGGGCGCGCAGGTCGCGCACGGCCGCCTGCATGGTGTAACCCGAGGCCAGTCCGTCATCGACAATAATGGCCGTGCGGCCATACATGTCCGGCAGCGGCCGGCCGCCGCGCAGCAGGGCGTTACGCTCGGCCAGCTCCGCCTCCACCCTGCCCTGCTCCGCCTCGATTTCGGCTTTTGTCAGCCCCAGGCTCGATACCAGCGGCTCGTTGAGCAGCACCTCGCCGCCCATGGCCATGGCCCCGAAGCCAGCCTCGGTGTTGCCGGGGATCTGCAGCTTGCGGGCTATGATCAAATCCAGGGGCAGGCGCAGCCGCCTGCATACCTCCAGGGCCACGGGCACGCCGCCCGAGGGGATGGCCAGCACGAGCCCGCCGGGCAAGCCCACATACTCCGAGGCCAGCATCTCGGCCAGCATCTGTCCGGCCTCGGCGCGATCGGCAAACACCCTGTCGCGGTTCCTGTACCCCTCACTCTCGAAGAATCGCCCCGACATTATTCACCTCTTTTACAGCAGGCTCTTGCAATTTGTCGCTAAAACGGCAATCCATCGATACCATACCGTACGCTGGAATAAATAACAGTAGCGGAGACATGATGCGATCAGGGAAGCAATCTACACCGCCAGCCGAAGTGCGGCTCTCCGACGAACCGGGCGGAGCCAGGCTCGTGCTGCAGGGGCGCCTGGACAGCCACGGCGTGGCCGCGGTCTGGAGCGAGTCCCTGCGCCTGGTCGGCACTTTGGCCGGCAGGAGCATCGTGGCCGATACAGCAAACGTGGACTACCTGGACGGCTCCGGCGCCTCGCTGATCCTGCGCCTGGAACTGGCCGCGCGGGATGCCGGCGGAAAGCTGGAAGTCCGGGGACTTGCGGGGGAACCGGCCAAACTCCTGGATCTCTACCGCCGGGAGATGCCCACACGGCCGCTGAACAACGTCGTGCCGGAACAGCACAGCTTTGTAAACGAGGTGGGCCGCAGGACCGCCCTGACCGCGCGCAATTTCGCAAACTTCCTGACCTTCGTGGGCCAATGCACGGCCGCCTTGGCTGCCGCCGCGCGCAACCCCCGGCTGGTGCGCTGGAAGGACGTGCTGGCCGTGGCCGAGGAGGCCGGGGTCAACGGCCTGCCCATCGTGGCGCTCATCGGCGTGCTCATGGGCCTGGTAATGGCCTTCCAGTCGGCCGTGCCCATGAAGCGCTTCGGCGCGGAGCTTTTCGTGGCCGACCTGCTCGGCCTGGCCATGTTCCGCGAGCTGGGCACCCTGACCACGGCCATCCTACTGGCCGGCCGCTCGGGCTCGGCCTTCGCGGCCGAAATCGGGACAATGAAGGTCAACGAGGAGATAAACGCCCTGGCGACCATGGGCATCAGCCCTGTGCAGTTCCTGGCTATTCCGCGCATCATCGCCGCACTCGTGGTCACGCCCATCCTGACCACCTTCTTCAACCTGTTCGCCCTGGCCGGCGGCTCGTTTGTGGTCATGGGCTTCGGCTATCCCTTCATCACCTACGTAAACCGCATCCTGTACATGGTCACGTGGCTGGACATCGCCGGCGGCCTGATCAAGGCCGCGGCCTTCAGCATCATCGTGGCCGCCGTGGGCTGCCAGAAGGGGCTGACCACCGGCACGGGCGCAAGCGCGGTGGGCAGCTCCACGACCTCGGCCGTGGTCACGGGCCTGGTGCTCATCGCCGTGGCCGACGGCCTCTTCGCCGTGGTCTTCTTCGCCCTGGGGGTCTAAAGCATGGCAGGTCAGGAGCAAGGCAAGGAGATCATCAGGGTCCGCGGACTCGACGCGGCCTATGGCGGCAAAGCGGTGCTCAAGGCTATCGACTTCAGCGTGCGCCAGGGCGAGGTGTTCGTCGTCCTGGGCGGCTCGGGCAGCGGCAAGAGCACGCTGCTCAAGCACATCATCGGGCTGTACAAACCGACCGCGGGCGAGATTCTCATCGACGGCGACGATATGGTCACGGCGGACGAGGCCATGCGCAAGCGCATCCTGGGCAAGATCGGCGTCTCGTACCAGTCGGGAGCCCTGTTCGGCTCCATGACCGTGCAGGAGAACATGCGCCTGCCCATGGAGGAGTTCACGCGCCTGCCGCGCGAGGCCATGGACTTCATCGCCTGCATCAAGCTGGCCCTGGTCGGGCTGGCCGGCACCAACCAGCTCATGCCCTCCGAACTGTCCGGCGGCATGCAGAAACGCGCGGCCATTGCCAGGGCCCTGGCCCTAGACCCCAAGATCGTCTTCCTGGACGAACCCTCGGCCGGACTGGACCCCATCACCTCCGCCGGGCTAGACCAGCTCATCCTGCGCCTGCGCGACAGCCTGGGCATCACCTTCGTAGTGGTAACACATGAACTGCCTTCCATTTACACAATTGCCGACAGAGTGATAATGCTCTCCTCGGAAACAAAATCCATCGTGGCCCAGGGTACTCCCCGTGATCTGCGCGACAGCTCGGACAACGAGTGGGTAAGACGGTTTTTCAAACGCGAGCCCGAGCAAACCTAAATGGCCAGGGATAGCAAATACTTCAGGCTCGGCCTGTTCGTCCTTACGGGCCTGTTGCTCATGGCCGGTCTGGCCATCGCCTTCGGCCTGGGCACCCTGTTCACCGAGACCATTCCCGCCGAGAGCTATTTCAACGAATCCGTGGAAGGGCTGGAGCAAGGCTCGCCGGTCAAGTACCGGGGCGTGACCATCGGCAGCGTGTCCGAGATCGGTTTCCTGGTCGATGCCTACCCCGGCGTGCAGGGCGCAGCCGAGCGCTATGTGCTGGTGCGCATGGATATACGCCAGCATGTGGCCGAGACCTTGTCCGCGGAAGACGTCGGCAGAAACCTGGAAGAGCGCATCGCCCGCGGCCTGCGCATCCGCCTGACCACGCAGGGCTTGACCGGCGTGGCCTACCTGGAAATCGACTACCTCGATCCCCTGCGCAACCCGCTCCTGCCCACGGACTGGCGGCCCGAGACGTTGTATATCCCCTCGGCGCCCAGCACTTACAGCCGTCTGGAAGGGGCCATCGAAAACATTTCCACCACCCTGGATGAAATCGCGCGCGTCGATTTCGGCGGACTCGTGAATTCGATCAACTCGGTCATAACCACCCTGGACCAGGCCCTCAAGGACGCCGACGTCGGCAGTCTCGGGGAACTTATGGCCCAAAGCCTGACCGAGTTGCGCGAGACCATTCGGCAAGCCAATAAGCTGATCTCTGCCCCCGAGACTTCGGCCATCATCACCGATGCGTCCAAAGCCATGGCCAGCATGCGGCGCATGTCCGAAGGAGCCGAACAGGACGTGCTGACCCTGGCCCGCAACCTGCGCCAGAGTTCCGAGAGCATAGGCCAGGCCTCCGAAGCTTTGAGCCAGTTGATGGCCAACCCAGACTTCAAGCGTGGTCTGGGCCGATTCCCTGAAGTCATGGATAGCATCCTGGTCACCACCAACGAGTTCAACCGTACGGCCAAGCACCTGAGCAGTGTGGCCGGCAACATTAACGACCTGACCCTGAGCCAGCGTCAGAATCTGGAAGCCGTGCTGGGTAATCTCAATACGCTTATGGACAACCTCAACGCCCTGGTCGAGGACCTGAACCAGAACCCGTCGCGCGCCCTTTTCGGACAGCCGCCGGCTCAGGTCCAAAGCCCCTTCGAGAACAGATGACACAGCCACGCGGCCTCACCCACACCCTGCTCGCCCTTGTGCTCTCCGTCTCGGCCGTCCTGCTGTCAGGCTGTCTCGGAGCCTTGCAGCAGGACCCGGAGCCCAAGAGCTACTACGTGCTCGAAGCCCGCCAGCCGGAGCAGCCCCTGCGCGAGCCCGCCCTGAAAGGCACGCTGCTGGTGCGCGACATCCGCGTAGCTCCGCCCTTCAACACGCGCAGCCTGACCTACCGCTCCGGCCCGTCGGAATACGCCGCCGACTACTACCACCTATACCTGGCTCAGCCGGGCGATCTGGTGACCCAGCAGGTGCGCACCTGGCTGGGCCAAAGCGGGCTGTTCCGAAACGTGGCCCTGCCCGGCAGCGGCCTGAACGCCGATTTCATTCTCGAAGGCCTGGTAACCGAGCTGTACGGCGACTTTCGGGACGGTAAGAATGCCAAGGCCGTGGTCGCGGCGCAGTTCTTCCTGCTGGATGAACGCGGAGCCGGGCGCGAGATAGCCCTGAGCCGCTCCTATCGCCGCGAGGCGCAACTGCCCGAGCGCACGCCCGAGGGACTCATGGCTGCCATGAACCAGGCTTTCTCCGCTGTCCTGCGGGCCTTGTCAGCCGACCTGGGCAGCCTGGACGCTGCACGCTGAAGCCGCGCCCGCCCAGGCCCTGCTGCCGCGCGCCCAAGCTTACCGCAGGCGCGGCCCGGATCGCCTTGCCATCGCCCCGAGTTGTGCTAGGATAGTCAAAAGCCTTCCAACCCTTTGCAGTAAAAAGGAGACTTTCATGGCCAACAGCGGCGAGACCTACAAGTGTGACGTGTGCGGGCAGGTGGTCAAGGTGCAGACGGGCGGCGCGGGCACGCTCGTGTGCTGCGAGCAGCCCATGAAGAAGGTAACATAGGCAAATCCCGGCGAGGGGCGCAGCCCCTCGCCTCCTCCCCCCGCACCCGCTCGGGCTGAATCAGCACAGGAGGGATATAGTATGAAAGCCACACAAGAGCTGCGCAACGAGCATGAAGGTATCCAGCTCATGCTCAAGGTGCTCACGATCCTGGCCCGGAAGGCAAGCAGCGGCGAGCCTTTCGACCGGGGCCAGGCCGGAAAGATCATCGAGTTCCTGCGGGTGTTCGCCGACAAATGCCACCACGGCAAGGAGGAGGACGTCCTGTTCCCGGAACTCGAGAAGGCGGGGATCGCCAGGCAGGGCGGGCCGATCGGAGTTATGCTACACGAGCACGTGTCCGGCCGGGAATTCATCCGGCGCATGTCGGAGGCGCTGCCGGCCAGGAACGACAAGGAATTCGCCGAGGCCGCGACAGGCTACATCGCCCTGCTGAGCGCACATATTCAGAAGGAGAACGAGGTTCTCTTCGTCATGGCGGACAAGGTCCTGCCGGCCGAAAAGCAGGAGGAGATGTTTCGGAGCTTCGAGCGGATCGAGGAGGAGCGGATCGGCCCCGGCGTCCACGAGTCCTTCCATAAGCTCATGGACGATCTGGCGGCGCAATACCTGGCCGCAAGCCCGGGCAGCGGAGCCTGAGCGGCATTGACCTCAAGGCCTGATTCAGCATTGCTGTTTTGGCTCCATAGCCATTGCCTGATCGGCTGATATCATACCGCCATGTATCTGCCTCGTACCTGCCCGGAGTCCTGACGCAGCATGCTTCGCCGCGGCTGCCCTGCTCCCGGATGCCATGCTGCTCTTATAGTGAGGGGCTAGCCCCATCCCAGGCAAGCCGTCATGGCTGCCACCTGTGCAGTCGACTGCACACAAGCAGATTCATGTGCATCGGACTGCACATAAACTTGCACATCCTGCCCCCACCTATACTAATTACCTTAATTTGCGTGACTTATTTCCTTGGACCTGTTTTTGCTCACAGGGGGCAGCTTCACCTCTAACCCGGAGTGCGCCCATGGCCCTCATTGAACTCAGCGACATCTCCAAGTCCTACACCATCGGCCACGTGTCGCAGCAGGCGCTCACGCACATCACCATCACCATCGACCAGGGCAAGCTGGTCACCTTTGTCGGCCCCTCGGGCAGCGGCAAGACGACCCTGCTCAACATCATCGGCTGCATGGACAAGCCCACGCAAGGCGAGGTCCGCGTGGCCGGAACGCGCGTGGACACCCTGGATCGCCGCCAGGCGGCCAGGTTCCGTGGCGAGCACCTGGGGTTCATCTTCCAGTCCTTCAACCTCATCCCCGTGCTGAGCGTCTACGAAAATGTGGAGTACCCGCTGCTCATGATCAAGCGCGTCTCGGCAACGGAGAGGGAGGCCAGGGTCTGGCGGGTGCTGGAGGCCGTGGGCATGATGGCCTTAAAGGACAAGATGCCCGACCAGATTTCCGGCGGCCAGAAGCAGCGCGTGGCCGTGGCCCGTGCCCTGGTCACCAACCCCGAAGTCGTGCTGGCCGACGAGCCGACCGCCAACCTGGACCAGGCCACCGCGCACAAGATCATCACGCTCATGCGCGAGATGCGCGACAGCTTCGGCACGACCTTCGTCTTCTCCACGCACGATCCAAGGATTGTCGAGCACGCGGATGTGGTCCACACCATCGAGGACGGCAGGCTCGTCCAGGACTCCACCTTTCTGAGCGGAGGTCTGTCCCATGCGTAGCATGTTCAAGATCGCGCTGCGGAACCTGCTGCGCTACAAACGGCGGACCATCCTAACCTCCCTGCTCATCGTGCTGGGCGTGACCATGGTCCTGCTCTTCTCTGGGCTAGCCGGGTCGTTCAAGGCCATGATGGTCGGCATCATCACCGACTCGACGCTCGGCCACCTGCAGATCCACCGCAAGGGCTACGTGGCGTCCATAGACAGCCTGCCGCTGAACCTGAACATGAGCGCCAAGGGCTACGAACAGCTCGCCGGCGTGCTCGACAAGGACCCTGACGTGGCTGCGTACGCGCCTCGGATCAAGCTCGGGGCCATGCTCAGCAACTACGCCGAGACCACCAACGTGCGCGTCACGGCCGTGGACCCGAGCAAGGAAACGGTCGTATGCCCCGCGCTGCCTGATCGCCTGCTCGACAAGTCGGTCCTGGTCGCCGCACCTCTGGTTTCGCCAGGCGAGATCGTCATCCCGCAGAGGGTGGCCGCTGCCATGGGCGTCAAGGCAGGAGATTCGGTGGTCCTGATCGCCACAAACAAAGACGGCTCGGTCAACGGCATGCCGTTCACCGTCGGCAACCTCATCGAGGACGTGGCCGGGCCAAGCGGCAAGGACGCCTACCTGCACATCGAGGATGCCCGGGAGCTTCTGCGCATCGACAGCGCCGAGGTCTCGGAAGTAGTCATCCGGGTCAAGGACTTCGGCTCCCTCGACAAAATTGCTGGCCGCATCAATATGCAAATCCAGCAGTTCACCAACAAGCAGGGCAAGCCGGCTTTCGAGGCACACACCTGGGCCAAGCTCTCCCCGTTCGCCAACATCGCGGGCATGATCGACCTCATGATCGTCACGGTGAAGATCATCATGATCGCCATCGTGCTCATCAGCGTGCTCAACGTCATGCTCATGTCCGTGTTCGAGCGCGTCAGGGAGATCGGCACCATTGCGGCCATGGGCACAACGCCGGGCAAGATACTAGGTCTGTTCGTGGTCGAGGGCTTTGTCCTGGGCCTTTTGGGAGCAGCCGTGGGCAGCGCCCTTGGCCTGGCCGGACTTTTAGCGGTCAAGTACGCCAACATCACTTTCTCCTTCGCCCGCATGGACAACCTGGCCCTGCGACCGACGATCGATATCGGCGAGTTCCTGGCCATAGCAATCATCGTCCTGGCAGCCTCGACACTGGCCGCGCTGCAGCCCGCCTGGAAGGCCAGCCGCATGGAGCCGGTGGAGGCCCTGGGCCATGTCTAACCGCCAAGGAGAATCACTCATGCGCAACGCCCATAAGTTCATCCTGGCGCTTATCCTGGCACTGGGCTTGGCCCAGCCCGCTTGGTCCGCCCAAGCCATCGATGGTGATGAATTGCTGCGCACCATCGACCGCAATCTGGCCCCGGAGAGCTACGAGTCCTACCGCAAGCTCATCAACATCGAGCCGGACGGCTCCAAGCGCGAGTACACGCTCTACACGGTCAAGAAAGGCCAGGACAGGATCGCCTCGGTCTTCCTCGCGCCCACCAGCGACAAGGGACGCGCCACGCTGCGCCTGGGCGAGAACATGTGGCTGCACATCCCCAACGTGGGCAAGCCCGTACGCATCACCAGCCTGCAGTCCGTGACCGGCGGCATCTTCAACAACGCCGACATCATGCGCCTCGACTTCCATGTCGAGTACACGGTTGAGGGCGTGGAGGACAAAAGCGAGTCCCACCTGCTGCGCCTGAAGGCCAAGACGCGCGAAGTGGCCTATGACCGCCTGGAGATGCTCGTGGACAAGCAGGCCCTCCTGCCCACGGAGATCAGGTGTCTGGCGGCCTCGGGCATGCTCATCAAGACCCTGTACTTCAAGAAGCCCACCGACTTCGGCGACGGCTTCATGCGGCCGGCGGTCATCGAGACCGACAGCCCCCTGCACAAAGGCTACAAGTCCGTGATGATTTTCGCCAAGGTCCAGCGTCGGGATTTGCCCGACGAAGTCTTCACCCTGAACTACCTGCCCAGGGTGGAGAGCCTTCGGCAGTAGCTCCCGACCTGTCCGCTTGCGGCCCTCCTGCACCGCCGGGAGGGTCGCCGAGCCAATGCAAGTGCGTTCCCAAGTGCGTTTACAAGGACGGAGCCATGCGCAGCGCTTTCTTCACGCCCATTGCCAAGCCGCTCATGGCGACCCTGGCGGCCCTGCTGTTCCTGGCGCACGCGCTGTGCCCTGCGACAGCCCTGGCCCAAGGTGCCCAGAATGCCGAAGGCGACGAATACGATCTGGACTTCGAGATTCCCGAGGCCGAGACTCCCAACCCCTTCAATCTCTGGGGCCGGGTCGAGCAGCGTTCGATCGCGCGCTTCCTGGACACGGACGCCTTGCTCTACAAGCAGCGCTTTTATAATGAGCCGCAGGACTCGCTGCTGGCGGACTTCCTGCTCAGCCTGAAGCCCGAGGTTTCCTACAAATGGACCGAGGTCGGCCTGTACGCCCGCCCGCGCTTCGATATTGCCTGGAGCGAGGCTAAGCGCGGGGGTACGGCCCCGGACGAGCCGTCGGAGGAGTTCCTGCGCGACGAGGAGCACTGGGCAAGCCAGGTGCTCCTTGAGGAAGGCTTCGCCACCTGGCGGCCCTCCCACGCGTTCACGCTTGAAGCCGGCAAAAAGGTCCTCAACTGGGGCAAGGGCTATGCCTGGAACCCCGTGGCCTTCGTCAGCCGGCCCAAGGACGTCGATGATCCCGATTATGCCCGCCAGGGCTATGTCCTGGCCTACGCCGACTACATCAAGAGCTTCCAGGGTCCATTGACCAACGTGGCCTTCACCCCGGTGCTCGTCCCGGTAGACGAGGACGTCAATGCCGACCTCGCCGACGATGGTTCCCTGGTCTATGCCGGAAAGCTGTACTTCCTGCTCATGGACACCGACATCGACCTGCTCTTTGCAACCGGCGAGGACTACGACACGCGCTATGGCCTGGATTTCTCCAGAAATCTGAGCAGTAACCTAGAGATCCACGGCGAGGCGGCCCTGCGCCTTGATTACGACAAGACGCTCACCGACGAGCAGGGCAACCTGCGCACGGAGCGCTACGATGCCTATAGCTTCCTGCTGGGCCTGCGCTACCTGAACGCCTACGACACGACCTTTATCCTTGAATATTACCACAACGGCGAGGGCTACTCGCCTGGCGAGATGGACGACTACTTCACGCTCATTGAGAACGGCTACCAGCAGTACCTGGAGACGGGCAACGACCGGCTCCTGAAACGGAGCACTCTGGCCGGCCAGGACTTTAACCAGAGCAGCGTGGGCCGGAATTACCTCTATTTCAGGGTTTCGCAGAAGGAGCCGTTCGACATCCTTTACTTGACGCCCACGCTGACGGTCATCGCCAACCTGGGCGACCACAGCTTCAGCATCAACCCTGAGGTGTCTTACCTGATCCGGTCCGACCTTGAGCTGAGGACCAGGCTCATCATGCCCTTTGGACCTGAGAAGAGCGAGTTCGGGGAAAAGCTGCAGGACGCCCGCACGGAGTTCTGGATCACGTACTTCTTTTAGAGCATTTTGCTTTTGAAAATGCTCTGCGAGCCATGCTTCGGCATGACTCGCCGCCGCGTAGGCGTAGGCGCAATTCACTTGCGCCGTCAACGCCGGAGCGGGCGTCTTAAAAGCAATCCGCACTAGGAGCCAGTAACAAAACCCAGCCGACAATCTCTACGGGCTTATGGTTCCCGGTGGAAGGAGCCATGAACCCGCCGAGTTCGAACGTTTGTGGGCCGTCATCCGGCCCCTGCTGCCCACGGAACCGCCAAAGAGTCCAAGGACGGACGGCTGCGCGTTGGTGACAAGGAGACCCTGCGAGCTCCTGTTCATCCTGGAAACAGGAACGCTCTGGGAGAGACTTACCAGACAGATGGGCTGCTGCTCGGACATGATCTGCCGACATCGACTGCGGCAGCAGGCATCCGGGACAGACTCCCGGGATTTTTCCGGCCACGCTCGACACGGCGGACAGCTTCGGCTGGCCGCGCTTTTCCGGCAGGACTGGGAGAGGGCGCTGCCCTCTCCCAGCTGATTTGCTCAACGCAGGCTGGGGCTCTAAGCCGGGTGGGCCTCAGCCCATGCGAGCTACTATCTCGTGATGATTGACCAGAATGCGGCTGACGTAGGTCACTGTGGATTCGATAGGCGGAAGTCGGCCGTAGGGCTCATAGCAACCCACGTCGCGGGTGCTGAACAGGCCGGCGTGGTAGCTGGCGGCTGCAGCTATGATGTTGCCACTGCGGGCGCGCAACCCCTCGGCCAGCATGCGCACCATAGACGAGCAAGGCTCCCGGTAGAAGACGCGGCCATCAAATGCCTTGAGGAAGTTGTTGTCCTCCTTGCGGAAGATGTCGCGGCCCTCGAAATTGGCGCGCATGTAATCCGTGAAGTCGTTCCTTGCGGCGTCCAGTTCCTGATTGTGCTTCTCGGCCAACTCCAGGTACTCCAGGTAGCGCTCTGCCTTGCTCGTGCCGCCGTCCAGAATCTCCCGGAGCGTTTCGCGCCAGGACTTCTCCCCGGCCTTTTCCGGGGGCAATATGCCCTCGGCCGCGTATGACCTGCGCAAGTCGCTCAGCTTGCTCCTGGCCTGCAGGTAATCCTTGTAGCGCGGGGCCAGCTCGGCCTTGGCGTATGGAGAGGCGAAATGCTCGGGCTTGTCGCCGGCCACGAGCATGCCGTACCCCCGGGCTGTGTCAGGAATGAATTGGCACGGGCCCACGGCAAAGGCCCAGGAAATGGCGAATTCATAGAAGAAGGACTCGGCCATCATCTGGGCCATGACCCAGGCCGGGTCCATGGGCCAGATGCCGGCGTGCTGCTCCACGCCAGCCAAAACCCAATAGGCGAGGTTGGAAACCCGCTTCTCCAGGTCCACCTGATCGAGCCGTTTGCCCCAAATGGGCATGTTGCGGCCTCCATAGCCCTGCTCCACGAATCTGAGCGTGGCTTTTGTCAGCTTGGCGCGGTAGGTGGTGCGGGAAGTACGCGCGAAGGGGTCGTAGTTGTCGGGGACGACGATGTTCACCCGGCCGCCTGTATCATGAAGCCCCCGTGAGGGCCCCTTGGTGGCCAGGGCTGCGGCGGGCGAAAGCAGGGGAGCCGCGGCGGCGATGACGAGAGTGGTGATGACCTGACGCCTGGACAGACCGGTCCCGACGCTTGCAGCTGTAGGCTCGATGTGCGAAGGCATGAACTTTCCTTGAGGCATTGCGCCCCTGCTGCCCGACGCTCGACGCACCTTGATACTGGCCGCAAAGCAGCAACGCTTCACGGTACGCCCGCGTGCCGGTGATGACTGATGATATGGGCAGAGCCGGGAACATGGGTACGATCCGCCAAGGACACCCATGCATGAAGGCCCGTCGACCTAAGGCCGTTGAGGGCAGGAAACGAAGCAGAACCGGGACGGCCGTGGAGAACGCATTGCGAGCATGAACTGCCGGAACCTTCTCTCCCTGATCACACCTGCCGATGCAAGCCTGACCGATTTGGCCGCACCGGTCAAGACTTTCCGGACGATCGGCTACTACAATCCGGCGCATGCCGCCTTGAAACCCAGCGCGGTGTCGAGTACACCATGCAGGCCACAACCAAAGCCAAGGAGTTCGTCATGGGCAAGATGATCGCCCGCAGAATAAAGAGCAATCCGCACTTCGACATGATCTACTACATGGAGTTGGCCGGTCAGACCCGTGTGGAGCAGAACCTGCTGGTCCAACTTCAGGAACGCTGGAACCGCTGGCGCGACCAGTATCTAAGCGTCTGGAAGCTCCTCCCGGAATTCGCCAAAGAAGACAAAGGTTACTTGCTCGTGTGGCTGGACAAGGCCGTGGAGGACGAGGTGGAGGTTGATTGGCAGAAGTCGCCGGCCCTGGGTTTGGCTTCGCACAACCTGGCCATATGTCTGTGCATGTCCACGGTCCAGAGCCTCACGCCGGAACTCCTGGACGGGGCCTGCGCCCCGCTGCCCAGGCCGGACAAGACCATGCGCTCGCAGCTCAAGCGCATGGGCCTGGAGTGGAACCCCGAGGGCCGCGTGGACCGGACCTATGCCGTGCTCACGAATCATCCCTACTCCGGTGGGTGCGAACTGTGCCTCATGCAGGAGAGCTGCATGAACAGCACTACACGCGGTGTCGCGCAAGGCGCTGAACCTGGAGCTGAACAAGACGGCCCTGAAGCCGCCGCACCCGCGGAACCCAAGCCCGAATAGAGCATTCTGCCCAGCTCTGTCCCGGACGAAAATGCAGGCAACTGCACCTGTAAAGCCGCAGCAGCATGTGCTCTATTGCCTATCCGCAAAGGCGTTTTACGCATGTGCCGCCGAGCGGGGTCTCGTGTGCGTTTTTCAGCGCTTTCCGCCGGGTCGTGACCGGATTGTGCCTGACCGGCTAGGCAGT
Organism: Desulfocurvibacter africanus subsp. africanus DSM 2603; assembly: GCF_000422545.1. Taxonomy (NCBI): domain Bacteria; kingdom Pseudomonadati; phylum Thermodesulfobacteriota; class Desulfovibrionia; order Desulfovibrionales; family Desulfovibrionaceae; genus Desulfocurvibacter; species Desulfocurvibacter africanus. Next base: position 329,385 of record NZ_KE383873.1, on the reverse strand, counting down.
TTGGCTGCGCCGGCAATGCGCGCCAGCGGGGACCGGTTCATCAACCTGCCGACCAGCACATAGGGGGCGGGCCTGGCGCAAGGAGACTCAAGTGAGCTTCAGGGATACTCTGTGGGCCTTGCTCGTCGTGGTGCTGTGGGCCTTCAACTTCATCGTCATCAAGACAGGCCTGGACGAATTTCCGCCGCTGCTCTTCTCCAGCCTGCGCTTCGTGGCCGCCGCGGTGCCCGCAGTGCTGCTGGTGGGCCGCGGGGGCATTCCCTGGCGGGTCATTCTGGGCGTGGGCCTGACACTCGGAGCGGGCATGTTCTCATTCCTGACCCTGGGCATGGCCCATGGCGTGCCGCCCGGGCTGGCTTCTCTGCTCATGCAGTTCCAGGCCCTGATCACACCGATTTTGGCTTTAGCAGTGCTGGGGGACCGGCCCTCAGGCTGGCAGAAGGCCGGAATCGGCGTGGCCGTCGCGGGCATCGCCTTCATCGGCTGGGAACTGTCGGCTTCGGCTTCCGTCCTTGGCATGCTGCTGGTTCTGGGCGGAGCCGCCTCCTGGGCCATGGCCAACATCCAGATCAAACAGGCCGGGAACATCGACGCTTTCCGGTTGATCATCTGGATGAGTTTGGTGCCGCCCGTGCCCTTGGCCCTGCTAAGCCTGTTCTTTGAGACCGGGCAGGCCGAAGCCCTGCGCGGACTGACCTTCACCGGTGTGGCGGCCGTGCTCTACACCGGCCTGGCCTCCACCGTGCTAGCCTTCGGCATCTGGAGCCGGCTCATCCGCAAGCATTCGCCGACCGTGGTCGCGCCGTTCTCCCTGCTGGTGCCGGTGTTTGGAATGGCCTTCGCGGCGCTGCTGCTGGGCGAGGATTTCGGGCCGTACCGGCTCACGGCGGCTGCCCTGGTCTTCTTCGGAGTTTTTCTGGCCGTTTTGGGACCCCGCCTGTCTCCCCTTCTGCAGAAAACCCGTCCGGCCAGACCCTTGACGACCAAACCATAGGTGTAAATCATTTCTTTAAAAGCAAGAGGCCCGGATGACCGGGCCTCTTGCTTTTTAGCGCCAAGCAGGAACAAACCTGCTGGGCCATGCGCAAACGTTCTTAGAGCATTTTGCTTTTGAAAATGCTCTGCAAGCCATGCGTCGGCATGGCTTGCCGCCGCGTAGGCGTAGGCGCAATTCACTTGCGCCGTCAACGCCGGAGCGGGCGTCTTAAAAGCAATCTGCTCTAAAAGCGTACGATGCCCATGACGCCCAATATGATAAGATACAGGGCCACGATGTAGTTGAGCAGCTTGGGCATGATGAGAATGAGAACGCCGCATGCGAGTGCGATGATCGCCTGCATGTTGTGCAAGTTGATGTACATGCCGCCTCCTGGCTGGGCTGAATGGGAAACGAGTTTGAACGTCAAACGCAGAATGTTTTGCAAAAGGCGTTCCCTTCAGCAAATTGAACTTATACGCCAAGTCGGCGGATTTAAACCTGCCAACACACAGCAAACCTTACGCAACTACTTCCAGCCCTTCGAGGCAGGATCAGGCCGGCAAACGTACACTGAGGCCCGAGCCGGGTGCGCCGGGCAAGGCCTCACCCGTCTCATCCTCGGGATTGCGGCGCAGCATGCCGAGCAGGTAATCGGCATCGATGCCCCGGCCGAGCTCGACCTCGCGGGCATGGTCCGCGTTCTCCGAGCCGGGCACCGGATAGGACAGGTGCAGGTTGGCGCCGGCCTCTATCTTGTAAATCTCCACCTGGCCCAGGCCCGACTCCAGCACCCGGCGGCAGACGCCGCGGGAGTAGTAGCGGTTGAACTCGTCCGCGGCCATGTTCTCGATGACATCTGTGGGGACCGCGTCCGGGCTCCTGCCCATGACCTCCGAGTTGGGCTTCTCTATGCGTTTCCTCTCGTGAGTCCCGTACCGCTTGCGTTGTGTCAGGCCCACGGCTCCGGAATCGGCCTCTTCGATGCGCAACAGGCCCGGCTTGTCCAGGCCGTGAGCCAGCCAGGCGTCATCGTGATGTTTGAGGGCTTCGCGCAGCAACCATCTGTACTCCTCGCGTCCTCGGTCCGTGAGCAGCGGGGGATAGTACAGGACGCCGCCCTGCTCGTCCTCGTCCAGTTCCACAAGCATCCAGCGCCGGGTCTCCTCGTCCAGGCTGTCGTAAGCATTTCCAATCCTGCGTGTGACCATGGCTCCTCCTTAATGGGCTCGCGTTGTGGGTTCGCGCCGCACACAGGCTGCGAAACTCCATGTTAGGCCATGATCCGCGGCAAAAGGCAAGGAGGAGCAGGCGATCAGGCAGCTCAACGCGAGCGCAGCTCGGGCGGGATATGCGCCATGGACAAGGGGCTGAGCACTGGAACCGCGTTCTCCTCGGACAGAACGATCCTCATAATCGAGCCATTGGGAATGAACAGCCCCGTGCGCAACCCCAGAAACATGCTCATGGCCCGTCCAGTGTCCTGGCGGTAATCAAGAAAGCCCTCGAAGAGCAGCATGAAAAAGGCGCGTATGATCTGCCCATGGCTGAAGAGCAGCGTGAATCCCTGCATTTGCCTGAGCCGCTCCCAGGCGGCTTCCACCCGATCGAGCATGCCCAGGAAGCTCTCGGTGCCCCGACCTTCCACATAGGCTGGATCTAGCCTGCTCCAGTATTCGTTTTCCATGGGCCTGCGCTGCTCCAGAGTCGTGCCGTTGTATTTCGCAGGCAAGAGGTAGGTGAACTCCTGCAGCGGCCATTCCTCCACGGCCGTGTCCGGGAAACGCGCCATGCTCGGCCTGGCGGTCTGGCGGGTGCGATCATACGGGCTGACGATGATACGCTCCGGCTTCCTGGGGATGGCCTTGGCGATCATGGCGGCCTGACGCCTACCCAGATCGGTCAAGCCGGCCGAGCCTGGAGCAGTGGTCATCTCGCCCGCATTAGCCATGCTTTGGCCATGGCGAATGAGCCAGATCTCATGACCTATGTTGTGCATTGACCGCGTCCGGCAGTATCCCGGAGCATTGCTGGCAAGCAGCGTCCAAGATATGCTCTCGCGAGGGCATGGTATGTTGCAGGATGATTTTTGACATGTCCTTGGGCTGCTTGTATGGTTACTACACAATAAGAATCAAAGCTGACAACCCCACGGGAGGGACGACATGAGAAAGTCCATTGTGCTCTTTGCCGCGATCCTTGCGATGGTGCTGACGACTTGTCCCGCATTCGCCCAGGTCCTGGTTGTCGAGGCCGCTCTATGCGAGGATGTTGTGAATCGAGAGCCAGTGGACCTCATCACCTCAACCGACCAATCCATGCTGCCCGTGGTGGAAGCAGGCAAGACCGGACAGATTTTCTTATGGACCAAGATCAAAGCATCCGAGGAAACCGTGGTGGTGCATTCCTGGTACAAGGAGAATCCTGACGTGGCCGAACTCGGACCGGATCTGCACCCCATGACCGAAATCGAGTTGCGGATACACCCAAGCGACGGATTCCGCACCTGGAGCACCACAAGCCTTATGCCCGGGGTCTCCGAGGGTATGTGGCGCGTGACCGTGACCACTGCCGCCGATCCGAACAATATCCTTTACCAGGAAGCCTTCCAGGTAAAGTAGTCCTGCACTCGGGTCGATAAGGCTGGTGCGGCGCCAGGGTGGTGTAAGATACGCCCCGCCTGCACGCTTTGCGCTCCGTACAGGCCATGATAACGAGCATGATACCAATTTAGGGTTTCCCGACTTGACCTGTCACAGGGCGGACACGGCATACCCGGACTTCATGAACTTATTGCCAAGGCTCCCGGGAAGACAAGTCCAGGCGGCCGATTAGCGCACTATATCAAGAAGGACATCATGAACAAAAAGCGACTTGTGGGCGTGGGAATCCTTGTGGCGATCATCGGCATCCTCGGCCGCTTCCTGGCCGAGGATTACCTGCAAAAACATCCCGGCAGAGGCATCCTGGGCACGGTTCTTGGCAAGCTGGGCAGCGATGTGCCCTGGCAGACGCAGCTTGCGTTGTTCTTCAACGAATACGGCTTTATTCTTGCTGGCGTGGGCGCAGCGCTCTTCTTGGTGGGCTTCGTCACCAAGCGTTAGAGGTTGTCACGAACCGCCGCGATGTGACGATGTGGCGGCTACGAATTCCTTCCGCTGAATTTTGTCGCTACTACGAATCACCGAAGGGGCAAGGTTATTGCCAGATCACTGATGGAATGGAGTTTCTGGACTCGAGTCTCAAGCCATGTAGTTGAGCACGCCAAAATATTGCAGCATACCGATCTACCATGAAAGTCTCCTGCGTGATCGTCAGCTTCAACAGCGAAAAGTGGCTGCACAAGGCTATTGCCAGTGTTGTTGCGCAAAATTTCGACTTGCATGAGATCATCATAGCCGATGATGGCTCCACGGATTCGTCCAGGGACATAATCCAGGCCTGGGCCAGTGCGAATTCCCGCGTAAGGGGGATACTCAGGGAATCCAATCTCGGGACATCCGCAAACAGGGACTTGGCTATTCGTGACTGCCAGGGGGATTTCGTCAGCACACTGGATGGCGATGACTATTACTACCCGGACAAGATCTCTTCCGAGGCGGCATTGGTCAGGGCGCATGGCGGGCAATGCGTGGCTTGTTCAGCATTTCATTGGGTGGACTTGGAAGGGCGGGTGCTCAAGATTATGGATTTCGAGTTCCTGAACGCCCTGTCAAGATTGGACCAGCTTTCCGGATTCGTGCTGCGAGCCTTCCCCCTGCCTCGGGACATGCTGTTTTCAAAAAAAATCTATCTCGAGTCGGGTGGGTTCGACCACAAGGCGGCCCTGTATGAGGACTGGGATTTCAAGCTGCGGCTGTTTCGCGCGGGCGCCATATGGAAAGCCAGCAACGTCCCGGGGCTCGCCTGGAGAAGACATCCAGGTGGTGGCTCCAATACGGGTCCCGAGGATCATCTCTATTGGACGCTTGCCACGCTGTATAAGAATCGCGACTGGCTCGAGAAAGAGCTAGGACGCAATCTGGTCAAGCAGGCAGTCGTGGCCAGATTCGCCCCTTTCCTGCCCGCCTGAAGTCAAGGATATCTGATGGACCATTCCCCGTATTCCGGGTTCTCGGCGGCCAGCTCGGCGAAGCGGTACATGAATTTATGCTGATTGGGCCCGGTGTGTGCGTAGTGGGTCTCGAATGAAACAGTATTGATGTTTTCCGTATCGCAAAAACACGTCTTTCTGGTGCAGGGCCTCGGAGCGTCGTACAAACGCAAGCCGGGGCTTTGCAGGAAGTTGCCGAGCGATTCCCCTCCTCGCCCCATTCCGCAAGGCCGGACCTGGCCGGTGATGTCCACGAAAACGCTTTTATGGCCGGCATTGCAAAGCCCTGCGCGTTTAGCCTCCACGAAATATGCATAATCGTGGCGAGATGTCGAAATCGTGCGCAGGATTCTCTGCTCCTCCGCGCTGTATGAAAACGGATACTCGCGGTCATTGAATTTGCCGACAAAACCCTGCACGAAGGCGTGTATACCGAGTTCGCCAAGCTTGGAGACGAGGGTTGGCAGTGTGGGGATGAGCGGGGGGTAGGCGACCAGCGCGACAGAGAAATCAACAAGCTCGTTAAGACGCCGCGCCGTATCGAACCAAGCCTCGAAATCCTTGATTTCAGTCGGATGCAGGCTGGCCACTAGGCCCAACTTGGATTGATCGAAGTTCTTGAGATCGTCGGAGTATTTTTTGAATGGAAAGCTGAGGTTGGTGATCAAATTCAGGGTCTTAATATTGGGCGCGTGCGAAAGCTGTTCCGCAACGCCCACCAACGCCGAGCTCAGGAAGAATTCGCCCAATACGCCCAATCTGATGTTAATTCTGCTTTCGATTTGCGTAATATGCGTGGCAATTCTGCTTAACGCGTTCTCATTGAATACATCATATCTCGGGTCACCTTTCATGGACCCGACAATGCAATAGGGACAGCTGTAATTGCATTTGATATAGTTGGTAAGAAACCTGATGTTCAGGTCCGGAAGCAAGCTCATTGGCATCCTCTCGCCCAGATCTAGAAAGTTCTCGCGGGCTCACTTGGAGCAAGCGAGCAAGCGCGGTCTCGCACCCCCTTACCCTGCAAGCCGCGAAATCGCAAAGGTGACTAGAGGGTTGCTCTCTCTAAGCTCAACAGCCGCGCGCGCCTTGAAAATCGGAGAAAAGCGCGAAGATCTGCCGCTCGACCCGGAAGGTGCAGCGGTCCAGCTCGAGGGCCTCGTCGTCGCCGATGCGAACCAGGCCGCTTTCAAAGCGCAGGCGCAGGGGCACGGGATCCACGACGTTCTCTTCGCACAGGTTTTGCCGCTTGCCCGGAGCAAAGCGTCGGCCTTGGCCGCCGCAAGATACAGCCACGGCGCAATCCACACTGGCCAACTCCTCCAGCTTTCCGTCAGGGGCGAAGACCAGTGAGTTCGCATCGCCGCTCACGCCCAGCGCGTCGCTGTCGAAAGCTCTGAGCGTGCCGATGGGCGTGGGCACGGCCAAGGGTTCGGCCGGCTCCAAGGAGCGCAATGCGCCATTTTCGTGAAAAGCCAGCCCCAGCCGTGCCTTTACCCGGCCCAAGGGGCTGTCCACCTCCACTTCCTCGCCACGCCACAGGGTCAGGCTGCGTAATGCGCCGGACGGATGAAAGTGCACGCAAATCAGCCTGGCCTCCACGCGACCGGCGGGAGTTTTCAGGGCCAAAGGCTCGGCCAGCCGCTGCTCGTCCTCCCAGGTCCAGGGGCCCGAGAGTTTGCCGTTGAGCGGAAAGACCCGCCGCACGGTCCCGGACGGATGGAAACTCACCAATTCCGCCGGGATTTCGCCCAGTGGCGTAGATACGCGCGTCTGAGTTTCCAGCGGCAATGATCTGAGCGTGCCGTCCGGATGGAACGTCACCGGCTCGACCCTGGGCTTGCGCAGGTCCTCGCCCGTGTGCTGCGGCACGAGACGGCCAAGAGGCGTCTCCAGAGGGCTGGCCTGCCCCGGCCAGATCTCGCTGGGCGAGCCGTTGCCATGAAAAACCGCGAAAGTCGCGCCTAACAGCGTCCCATATCTCGTGCGTACATCCTGGGCCATTGTCTCTCCGGATTCCAAGGGATAAAGGGGCATGAAATCGGAGCATACGGCAACCCCGCGCGAGTCACAAGAAGCGCCGCCGCAGACTATTCAGCGCGGCGGCTCTGGGCTATGCTCAGCACCATGACCACGTGGCCACATGGCCACATGGCACCTCAGGTCAGGGAGTCGCGCCATGCCAGCCATTTCCCGTTTCAACGTCAGCCTCGTCTCGGCCCTACTGCTCGTCTTGGCAGCCTCTGCGTCTGCGCCGGCCCTGGAGTTCGCGCCCGCGCCGGGCTGGGAAAAAGACGGGGTCTACGACCGGCACTATAATCCCGCCAAACACGAGACCCTGAAGGGCGAACTGCTCGGTTACGAAAATATCCGGCCTTTGCCGGGCATGAGCCCAGGCTTGGCCGCCAAGCTGCGCACCAGGGACGGCAAGACCGTGACCGCGCACCTCGGTCCCGAAACCTACGTAGGTTTTCTGCCCGAGGTCATCCATCCTGGCGCGAACCTCAAGCTCAAGGGCGCGTTCGCCACCATCGCGGGCCAATCCGTGTTCATGGCGTCCAAGGTCCGCAACGCCGAGATCTTCGAACTCAAGCTGCGCTCCACGAGCCACGGCGCGCCCTACTGGGATCTTGATCGCGCCGAAATGATCGAAGAGACGCTGGAGGACTAAGGGGCGCGCACCTAAGGGCGATACCCGCTCAGCCCCTCGTGCCCAAGGGCTTGCGGGCGATTGTCTTTGTTTCGTAATTTTATGTCCGCCGCAGGCCTGGATTCTCTCCGAGGCCCCTCGGCAACAACTTAAATTATACCAGAAATCCATCCAAGTCCCAAGCTTACCGCCATGGCCCGCAGGGCAATCACAGCGCACATGCATAAGAGCCGGAAATCATTCTCTGCTTCCCCATTCAGTTGGCACGCAGCTTTACTATCGGCCATTCGGGCCTCTTGCACGAAGACCGACCCGTGTAGGTAGCTGGCGGCCTGCCACTGATGGGCCGTAAGCCCTCAGCATTCCCGGCGCCGTACACGCTAAATCAGTTTGCAAATGAAATGAGGTTCCAGGGAAATCATTTCCTTGGCGAGTGGACCTGGGGATGGCACCGCCCTCTCTTAGTTCAAATGCAAGCTGCTTTAATATTAAACACTTCTAATGGAAGGGCTTTCCTGAACAGCGAAAGGCCCCACGATCGATCACCTGGAGCCGGAATCCGCGGATTCCATAGGCAGTCTGCGACCAGATCTATTCTATAGACGTTCAATTTGGCCGGCAGGTGGCACAAGTTTCACATTCCACTCCTTCGTTAATAATATATCCTACCTTGCTATACGGCGTTCGGAACTAAGTGGGAGGTAATTTTAATAATTAGATTGCAATTGAAGGAGGAATTGTAATGCATTGCAAGAGTATATTTTCTTATCTCTCTGAACCTATATTTACCGCCATAGACCTGTTTGGCGGCATTTACCATCCGGCCTTCAACATGTCTTATTTGCGAATGATCCTCACAAGAGGACTGATAGTTACCATATGGGCCATCCTTGCTCTGATCTTGGCTGTCCAGGCCCATGCAGGCGGAGTTCAGGGGACTGCACATAAGCACTCGGGAACGTCCACCGAAGAGGCGCACGCCTCCAAGGCGGCGCTCAATGCGGTTCGACACTGGAATGCCATCGCGCTCGATGCCGTGGTCGTCGACCACTCCTATGTCGAAGAGGAGGAGGATCTTGTATTCGGGGATCAGTTCGGGCCGGCGCGAACGAGTCGGGCCCTGGCCATCGTGCATATCGCGATCTTCGACGCGGTGAACGCCATCATGGGCGGCTATCAATGCTACACCGACCTGCCCCCAGCGCCCCGCCATGCCTCTGCTGGAGGCATATCCCTGGAGGCTGCCGTAGCGCAGGCGGCGCACGACACACTCATCGCCCTCTACCCAAGACAACTGGAGCGCCTTGACGCGCTGCTCGCCACAGACATCGAGGGGATCAAGGACCAGGACGGCTCCGCCAAGGCGGCCGGTATCGAACTCGGACAGTGCGCGGCCACGGCGATCCTGGAGGAGCGGGAGAACGACGGCTCGCAACATGACGAGCCTCTCTACGGGGAGGACTACAAGCCGGGCCACCAACCGGGCCAGTGGCGACAGGATCCCATCAGCCAATTTCCGTACTGCATAGGCATGTATTGGCATCAGGTCAGGCCGTTCGTCCTGGCCTCGGCCGACCAATTCCGGTCGTTGCCGCCACCCGCGTTGGATAGCTGGGAGTATGCGCAAGCTTTCAACGAGGTGAAGAGTTTGGGCGGGGACGGCGTCGTTACTCCCACGCAGCGAACCGAAGACCAGACCCTTGCGGGCATATTCTGGGCCTACGACAAAACCCCTGGACTGGGTTCGCCGCCACGGCAATACAACCAGATCGCTCTGACCATTGCCGAGACCATGAGTGCGGACGGCATCGAGCTCGCGCGCCTTCTGGCCCTGGTGAACGTTGGCTTTGCCGACGCGGCCATCGCGGCTTGGGATTGCAAGTGGTTCTACGAGTTCTGGCGTCCGGTGAACGGAATCCGCGAGGCCGATCCGGGCACCGGCCCCAGCGGCGCCGGCGACGGCAACCCCGAGACAAGCGGAGACCCGACCTTCACCCCGCTTGGCGCTCCGGCGAGCAACCTCCCCGAAGAGCCCGACTTCACGCCGCCCTTCCCGTCCTACCCGTCCGGGCATGCCTGCTTCGGGGGAACTCTCTTCCAGATGTTGCGCCATTTCTACGGCACCGATGACATCGCCTTCACCTTCGTATCCGATGAACTCAACGGCGTGACCACGGACAACGACGGAAGCGTACGGCCGTACGCTCCGCGGCACTATTCGTCGCTTTCCGAGGCCGAGGAGGAAAACGGCCTGAGTCGGATCTATCTTGGTGTGCACTGGGGATTCGACAGTACCGAGGGCATTGTCCAAGGCAGGCAGGTGGCGGACTATGTGTTCGAGCGCACTCTCAAGCCGAGCGAGTGACGAAAGTTCGATGCGCACAAGAATCGGGGAGGCAAAGGCCTTCCCGTTTCTTGGGGCAAAACGCCTTCAAGGCTGAACTGTCCGACTTGGACCCGTCAGCATAAGGTAGACATAAGGCGCAGCCACCTTTCAGCGACTGCGCCTTATGCTTTTTCCGCTTCAACCGAAGCGGCCTATTTGCCTCAGCTACGTCCGGGCTGCTCCGCAAGGGGAGCCGCCGCGATCCCGAACGAATCCGAGGGTTCCGAGGGCCCCACTACCGCCTGGGTTACGCGCCCGAGGGTGTTGCGGATGCGTGTCGCCTGGATCGTCATGGCCACGGCGGCTGTTTCATCAAGCTCATCCTGGGAAGCTCCGGCTTCCTTCGCGCCCGCCAGGGCAAATTGCGCGCAGGGATCACAGCCAGCCGCCAGCGAGGCTCCAAGGGCGATGAGGAACTTCGTTTTCTTGTCCAAAGCGCCACTGCCGTAGGTGGCGTTGAAAAAGCTTTGAAACAGTGCGGACAGGTCCGGCATGGCATTCTCCTCGTCCGTGCCCTCAATGGGGCCGGTCTTTCTCAGGTACACGGTGAACAGGTCGCGGGGAAGACTGCCCTCCTCCATGCGGCCGATTTGTACGATTTCAAACCCTCGGGCAAAGCGGCGGATCATCTCCTCGCTGAAGAAGTGAACGACGAAGCCGCCTATCTCGTATATCTGCTCGCCCAGATGGCGACCGACTCCGTAATGTTTGTCGAAGATACTGCGTACCGAATAGACGGCCAATCCGCCCGCACGCAGCACGCGATGGATTTCCCGCAAGGCAAAGGCGATTTCCTGCCTGCTCAGGTGCATGCACAACAGCATGTGCGAATAGCAGGCGTCGAAGCTCCCATCCGGGAAGGGGATCGGCTGGCGCACATCGTGGGGCTGGGCTTTGATGCGCGCTGAAAGCGCCCGCGCCTGTGCCTTGGCGCTCAACTCGGCGACGGACTGCTGCGAGTAGTCCAGGCCCACGACTTCCAGGCCATTCTCCGCAAAGAACAGAGTATCCCGCCCCTGGCCGGGACCCAGCTCCAGCACGCTTTTCACGCCGTTCTGCCGGAAGATGCCAAGCGCCTCCTGGCCAAAACCGCTCGGCTCCTCCCCGAAGAACTCCTCGTTCTTGCCGTAAACCTCATCCCAGTTTTGTTGCTGGTCTGTTACCGCATAACTTGCAAACACCGCTACCTCCAGCCTCGGGCGAGGACTCTTTTCATCTCATGGAAAGCTTACTTGCTGATATCGCCGCTAGCTTGCGCTCGCTGGCCATGGCCGGACTTCATCTTCCGTCTTTTTCGTTCCCTTGAAAAGCAGTCCCTTAGAGCTACAGGGGGGCAATAACGACCCTATGGCAATACCGAAGGCTCGTTCACAAGCAGATCCCGCAGCATACGCATCGCGCGTTCCGCAGGGCCCCATGCCATGGAAACAGACGCTTCCTGGGAAGGTCGTGAGCCTGCGGTTCTTCCTACCCGGTCAACTCCCCGGCCAGCCTGCCCAGGGTCTTCAGCCCCTTCTCCATCTCCTCGGACCAGATGTTGCCGCAGCAGATGCGCACGAAGCTGCGGAAGCCATCCCGTGCTGAGAAGATGCTCCCTGGACATACGCCGATGCGCTCGGCGCGGGCGCGGCGGAAATATTCGATGCCGTCGGCCTCGCCCGGCAGTTCCAGCCACAGCTGCATGCCGCCGCGCGGACTGGTCACGCGCGTGCCGGGCGGAAAATGGCGGCCGATGGCCAGACGCATGGTCGCGGCCTGTTCAGCCAAGCGCTGGCGCAGGCGACGCAGATGGCGGGTGTACGCGCCCGAGCGCAAGTATTCGGCCACGGCGATCTGCATGGGGCTGGCCGTGCACACGTTGGTGGTGATCTTCACGGCCAGGGCCTGCTCGTGGAAGCTGCCGGGCCGCAGCCAGCCCACACGGAAGCCCGGGGCCAAGGTCTTGGAGAAGGACGAGCAGGTCAGTACCAGACCTTGCTTATCGTAGCGCGCGCAGGAAGGCGGACGGCTGGGACCGAAGTGCAGCTCGGCATAGACCTCGTCCTCTATGAGCGGGATGGAGCGCCGGGCCAGCAGTTCCACGATCTCTGCCTTGGCCTCCTCGGAGGTCAGGCTGCCATCGGGATTGTTGAAGTTGGGTGTGAGCACGCAGGCGGCCACGGAAAAGGAGCGTAGAGCCTGGTCCAGGCTGGCTGGATCAATGCCGCCCTCGGGGCAGGACGGTATCTCGATGGCCCGCAGCTGCAGGCTTTCCAGCAGTTGCAGGAAACAGTAGTAGGTGGGCGACTGAATGATCACATTGTCGCCCGGCCGCGTCACGCAACGCAAGGCGATGTGCAGGGCCTCCATGGCGCCGTTGGTAATGACCAGTTCACCGGGCGCGGCCGGGCCATTGTCCATGTCCAGCATGGCGATCTGGCGCAGCAACTCGGGGTAGCCGGTCACGGGCTCGTAGTCCAAGGCACGGCTTGCGCGCGAGCGCATGACCTCGGTCAGGCAACGCGACAGAGCCTTGATGGGCAACAGCTCGGACTGGGGCAAGGATACGCCGAGCGGCAACAGGTCCGTGCGGCCCAGGGCGTCGAGCACGCTACGGATGAGCGCGGCGCGCGTGACCTCGCGCGGGGTCGAGGCCAACGACGGGCTGCACACCGGAGGCTTCGGCTCGCGCATGGCCGGACGCACGAAGTAGCCGGAGCGGGGCCTGGCTTCGACCATTCCTTTGCGCTCCAACTCGGCATAGGCCTGGGACACGGTCGCCAGGGACATGCCCATGCGTCTGCTCAGGGCGCGCAGGCTGGGCAGGCGCTGACCCGGCAGGAGCGCGCCACGGCGGATGCGCTCGACGATGGCCTGCTCGACCTGGGAATAAAGGAACTGTTCACTGCTCATGGCCGATCTGTCCTGGTCGCTTTTTTAAAAAACTGCATCTGTGCAGGTAGCAGATTTCATGGTTGATTCCAAGCCATGAACGCGGATGTCATGCATACGACCGTATCGACGGAAACAGCTCGCCGTAGCGCGGCCTTCACGGCCGGCGCGCGTGCCAGCTTGGGGGTGGGAGTCGCCGTGGCTGTCTACGGACTGGCTTTCGGCATCCTGGCCCGCCAGGGCGGACTGTCGCTCACCGAAGGCGGGCTCATGAGCCTGCTGGTGTTTGCAGGGGCCTCGCAGTTCGTGGCCCTGGACATGTGGGGGCCGTCCATGTCCCTGGGCGTGGTGGTGCTCACGACGCTGGTGGTCAACCTGCGCCACGTGCTCATGGGCGCGTCGGCCGCCAGTTGGTTCGAAGGCTGCTCCAGGGGCAAGGCCATGCTGGCCTACTTCGTGATGATCGACGAGAGCTGGGCCATGACCGCAGCCTCGCGCGTGCCCGTGCGTGACAAGGCGTCCTTCCTGCTCGGCAGCGGCGTGCTGCTCTACCTGTGCTGGGATCTGGCCACGCTGGCCGGCTTCCTACTGGTGCCCGAGATGGACGATCCGGCGCGCTGGGGGCTGGATTTCGTGTTCTGCGCATGCTTCCTGGCCCTGCTGGCCGGCATGTACCGGGGTCGCGGCGACCTGCCGGCCTGGGCCGTGGCGGCCTTGTGCGCGGTGGCGGCAGCGGAGTTCCTGCCGGGCAAATGGTACATCCTTGTCGGCGGAATGGCCGGCGGATTCACGGAGGCGATCAGGCATGGACGCCGCAATTAAGCCTTTCCTGACTATTGTCGGCATGGCCCTGGCCACCTACTCGACACGGGCCCTCGGCCCTGCCCTGGCCGCGCGCCTGCCCATGGGCGGCAGAGTGGAAGCTTTCCTCAAAGGTCTGCCCGGCGCCATTCTCGTGGCCCTGGTGGCTCCCACCGTGTTTACCGCCGGCCCGGCCGAGGCCTTGGCTTCGGCGGTCACGCTGGCCGTGGCCTTCCGCTTCGGCGGACTCGTGCCCGCCCTGGCTTCGGGCCTGGGCAGCGTACTCCTGTTCCGCTGGCTGCTCGGATAAGTCTCGCGTAATAACCGGGCAGGGCAAAGCCCTGCCTGGACCCCACCCGCTGGGGCCATTCCACCAATTCGCCAGTCCACCAGTCCGAACAGGGTACGCCCCTCGACCCGCTGCAAGTGCTTCCCTGCCTGACGCAGCTGGTTGCCGGCCTGAAGCACCTTCCTCATTGCAGTTCGCCCTTGGTAAAATGCCATACAGCTCATACTGTATCGGCCTGAGCTGTTTACCGGGGGAACGCCAATGGCCGAACAGGAGCATAAAGACCACATCATCGAGGATCTGCGGGCAAAGCTTGCGGAGTACGAGCGCCGGGAGGCCGAGCGCTCCACCTTCGAGCAGGCCCCCATGGGCATGGCGCACCTGGACCTTGAGGGACGTTTCCTGCGCGTCAACCGGCGCCTGTGCGAGATCCTCGGCTACTCGCCGGACGAACTGACGCAGCGCACATTGCGGGAGATCACCCATGCCGAGGATCTGAGGAAGAATCTGGCACGCATTGACCAGCTCATGCGTGGGGAAATCGACCGCTTCAGCATGGAAAAGCGCTACCATCGCAAGGATGGACGGATCATCTGGGCCATGCTCACAGCCACCCTGACCAGGAACGAGCACGGCGAACCCCTCTTCCTTCTGGCCGTGGTCGAGGACATTACGCGGCGGAAGCAGGACGAGGCCGAGCTACACCTCCGCGAAGATCTCTTCCGCACCCTGGCCGAGAACTCACCCGACGTCATCTCGGTCTATGACCGGGACCTGCGCCGCGTCTACGTAAGCCCGGCTATCGAAATGGAAACCGGGCTCTCTCGGGATGATCTCGTCGGCAAGACCTTGCGGAAGCTGCAGGCGGAGAGTGCGGTCTACACCCAGGAAATGGTCGATTCGTTCGAGGAAGGGGTCCGGCGGATCTTCGAGACGGGCGAGCTGGTAACGGTCGATTTCACCTATCTCACTACGGCGGGCAAGAGGAAGTTCCACCAGTTGCGCATGGCGCCCCTGCGCTCCCCTGACGGTGAGGTCAGGCAGGTCATGTCCATCAGCCGGGACATGACGGCGCTCAAGGAGACCGAGGCCGACCTGCACATCCGGGAAGAGCACTACCGCGCCCTGGTCGAGAACTCGCCGGATGGGATTGTCCGTTATGACAAGGACCTGCGCTACCTCTACGTCAACCCGTGCTTCGCGAGGATGACAAGGCTCCCGGCCCAGGCCATCGTCGGCAATAAACTTGGAATATTAGGCTTATCTCTGGAGATGCAACAGAGAGTCGCAGGGGCAGTCCGTGAGGCCTTGGCGACCGGCCAGGAGCAGTCCTGCGAAATAGCCTGGGAGGGGCCGCAGGGAATCAAGCTCATCGATATCAGGTTCGTCCCCGAGGTCGGGCGGGATGGCGAAATGAAAACCGTGCTCGCGGTGAGCCGCGATATCACCGACCTAGCGCAGGCCAAGCGGGAGGCCGAGCGGGCCAACCGGGTCAAGAGCGAATTTCTGGCCAGCATGTCCCACGAGATCAGGACACCCATGAACGGCATCATCGGTCTGACCGAGCTTGCGCTCATGCAGAGGCCCAAGCCCAAGGTCCGCGACTACCTCGGCATGGTCAAGCAGTCAGCGGACTCGCTACTTGGCATCATCAATGATATTCTCGATCTGTCCAAAATCGAGGCGGGGCGCATCGAGCTGGAGAAAAGCTTTTTCAGCCCGCGCGAAATGCTCGAAGGACTCTTTGAAACCATGCGTATCGAGGCCGAGCGCAAGGGGATCACCTTCTCGACCAAGATCGACCCACGCGTCCCTGCAAGTCTTTTTGGCGACGAGGGGCGTCTACGACAGATCTTCGTCAATCTCATCAGCAATGCCCTCAAGTTCACCGAGGCCGGGAGCGTTTCCGTGCAGGTAACTGCAGAAGATCATTTGGATTTGGCCAAGCCTGGACCAGTGGAGATCATTGCTTCCATCCGCGACACAGGCATCGGCATCCCGGCGAACAGGCTGGAGTCGATCTTCGAGCCCTTCGACACCGGGACGCGAAGTACCAGGCATGGCGGTACGGGGCTTGGACTGACCATCACCAAGGGGCTCATCGATCTCATGGGCGGCCGGATCACAGTCAAAAGCCGACCCGGCAAGGGCAGCACGTTCAGCTTCTCGGTCATGCTCGAACTTGCAATACCGGAAGAGAAGCCCGAGATGGCCGCACAACCCGCTGCCGAGCCGGAACTCCGGCCGCTCAAGATCCTGCTTGCAGAAGACAACGAGATCAACCGCTTCCTGGCTTTGGAGCTGCTTAAGGAGCGCGGGCACGTGGTCACGGCCGTGGAGAACGGCAGGGATGCCTTGGATATGCTGGCTAAAGAGCGTTTCGACCTCGTGCTCATGGACGTGCAGATGCCGGAGGTCAACGGTGTGGAGGCGACCCGGCGCATCCGAGCAGGCAAGGTTCCGGGCACTGACCCGCGCATACCCATCGTCGCTCTGACCGCCTATGCCCTCAAGGGAGACCGGGAGAAATTCATGTCCGCCGGCATGGACGATTACCTGTCCAAGCCCATCGATATGGAAGAGCTGGACCGGGTGCTGGAGCGGATCGGGTCGGCTGGAAAAAGCGTAGAATAAGTTGAATAGGCGTTGCGCAGAAAGGCCCCAGGCGAGAAGTGATATGCCCCCCGTCAAGAGCCAATCTTCCTGGGGTTTGCGCGGATCGTGTTGAGCGAACTGTTCGCAATTCTTCCGGAAGAGCGGAAGAGTCTATTCCCCTTCTCGGACAGGAAAACCAAAGGCTACTTCAGCCAAGAGCAACCTTCCAGTTTGTCAGGTATGTCCGAAGGCGCGACCCTAACTGTCCAATAGCAACGCTTTACAAGCACCCTAAAACCATTACTTATGCTATCTTTGATTTTTTTATAATTTGGTGCTCATCTCCATGGGCAACCCCAAAGCGATAGGGATTGGCCGCTCACGGCCAAGGCAAACAGCGACGCGTAATGGCAACAGCTCTCCATTGAAAAGGTGTCTGGATAACTTTTACAGGCAGGATAACTCAAATTGCGATGCAAGGCCCTAAGCAATGCTTGTAAACAGATGGGAATCCTGAGCTTTTCCATGTTGGTTCTGTCCCTGGGGTTCGCTTTTAGCGGATGCCAGGGGGGACAGGAGGCGAAAGAAGAGCTCATCAAAATCTCTCTGGCAACGACTCCCGTAATCTACACAGGGCTCATTGCCGTTGCCGATCAAGAAGGCTTTTTCAGGCAATCTGGCCTGGATGTGTCGATCCGAAGCGACTATCCAGCCGGGCTGCAGAGCATGCAGGCGCTTGAACGCGGCGAGGTCCAGATGGCCACGGGGGCTGCTTTTGTCTTCTCGGGGATGATGGAGGATGACCCCTCCCTGCGCGTCCTGGCCTCTGTCGGATCCACGAGCGACCATGAGATCGTGGCCAGAAAGGACAGAGGAATCCTCAGGCCGTCCGACCTGCAGGGCAAGCGGATCGGCGTTGTCTTGGACACGGTGAGTGAATACGCCCTGTCCATGTTCCTTCAGATGAACAACATTGATCCCGCCACACTGACGTTGGTTGACATCTCCCCGCCCGAGATGCCCGAGGCCCTGGCCCGTGGCGAAGTGGACGCAATCTCCGTTTGGGGCAAATTTTCCTACCTGGCGATAAAAAGGTTAGGGGAGAACAGCGTATCCTGGCCTTCTCAGTATTCCCTGGACTACCATTGGGTATTGGCGGCCAAGGAGGATCTGTTGGCCAACTCGCCGGAGGTAGCCAAACGGTTTCTCCTGGCGCTCAAACAAGCTGAACGGTTCGTCTTGAGCAACGAAGAAGCGGCAAGAGCCATAATTACCCAAAAATGGGGCCTTGAGCAGGATTTCGTCACGCAGGTTTGGAGCAAGAACAAGCTGCGGGTTGCTCTCGACCAGCCCCTGATCATTTCGCTTGAGAACGCCATTCGCTGGAGAATGCGTAACAAGGGCAAGACGGAAGAGATGCCGAACATCCTGAGCAAGATCCATCAGGCTCCCTTGGAGGAGATCGATCCGAAGGCAGTCACGCTCTACAGGTAGGCCTAGGGGAAGCAATGCATCGAAAGCGCATAACATATTTATTTGCTTTGTTAGGTATAGGGACCGCTCTCGCGTTTTTCCTGTACCGTCCGCATTGGCAATCCCACACATCACCCATCCCAATCGCCATTTCAAGGATGGATGTGCCGCATTCCGGGCTGCTGCACATTGCAGAGGCCAAAGGCTTCTTCACCGAAGAAGGGCTCGCGGCGATCATGAGGACCTCGTCTACCGGTTACGAGGCGATCCAGGAACTTTTGCGAGGCGAAACCGATGTCGGAGCGGCAGCCGAAACCCCGATAGCCAAGACCTTGGCGGAGGGAAAGCAGATCAAAGTCATCGCCACAATTTTTACCTCATCCATGAATGTGGGCATTGTTGCGCGCAAGGACCGCGGCATCACTGAACCGCAGGATCTGAAAGGTAAGCGGATCGGTGTCGTATTTGGAACAGCCACGCATTACATGCTGGAAACCTTTCTGGCATTCCACAGGATTCCCGTGGATGCGGTCACAATTGTCGCCACCAAGCCGGAGGCCATCGAAGCCGACCTGACTTCCGGAGAGCTGGATGCAGCCGCGACATGGAACCCTCACTTGACTCAGGTGCAACAGCAACTGGGGGGCAACGCGCAAACCTTCTATCCCGACAAGTTCTACGCCGAGACGTACAATTTGGTCGTGCGCCCGGATTACCTGTCGAAAAAACGGGAAACGGTGGACAGGTTGCTTCGCGCGCTGCTCAAGGCGGAGTTGTTTGCCAGCAGCCACCCGAACGAGGCCAATCGGATAATCGCCTCGGCTTCGGGAGCCGACCCCAGTCCCCAGCGTGGATCAAGAGAGCCGTTGACCTATGAATTGTCGCTTAAACAGTCACTGCTGCTGGCCACGGAAAACGAGGTAAATTGGCACTTCCGTCGCGGCCTCGTGCAAGAAGGTCCCTTTCCTGATATATTGAATGCCTTCGCGCCGGAGCCGCTGCGCGCACTCAAGCCGTCTGGCGTAAGCATCCTGAAGTAAAATCATGAGCATTCGAAGAATCCTTCAGATAGCCGCAGTTGTCGGTATTGCCAGTGTCTTGATGGTATCAGCGACCATCTTCGCCTTGAGGACCATGGAAGATCGGCATGCTTCGGAATCGCAACATCTGAATAGCGCGGTGCGAAAGATCACCTTACTCCTCGGTCTGGTGCAAGAGCCCTCAGGTTTCCAGAATCTACGCGCAGCCTTGCAGTGGCAAACCCATTATGCGGATCTGGCATCGGTACTCAAGGCCCTGCCGACGCTTGATGAACAGTCACGAATCCTGAAAATCCGAATTCTTCAGGAACATGCCTCGATAGGCGCCCTGTTCAAGAATCTGGCGGTGACCGGTCAAGCCGACGTTGAGATGGATGTCAGGCAGATGATCCAGGGGCAACTGGTTGTCAGAACCGCATCCATGGTAGCCGACGTGCTCGCCATCAATGACCTGACGGATAAGTATATGTACCGCGAAAGGCGATGGATGCTGGTTTGGACGGCAAGCGCGGTCGCATTCCTGGCGGGGGTCGTCGTGTCGCTGCTGTACACTCTGCAACGCAGGGTCGTCTCCCCCGTCGTGAGCCTGGAAGCGGCCACGAAGGCTTTGAGTATCGGCCGCCTCGATCATCCGATCCGGGTGTCGGGAAACGATGAGGTCGCAAAGCTTGCGGCAAGTTTCGAGGACATGAGGGTTGCCCTGCGGGAGCGGTTGGCTGACCTTTCGGAAGCCAACCGCCGGGCCCAAGAGGCCCGAGATGAGTCCGAGAAGCGGGCGGCCGAGCTGGATGCAGCGCTTATGTCACTGGCTGAGGGCATCATTTTCTATAACACGGAACATCAAATCACGTACCTGAACCCTTCGGCTGAGAAGATCCTAGGCTTCTCCCTGGAGAATGTAAGCGATTTGCCAGCGGATGCGCGGGTCAAGCTTTTCACAGTTCGCAAATTAGACGGGAGCATCCCCACCAAAGAGGAGCTGGTGGGCTGGAGGGCGCTCCATGGCGCAACTGTCCACGGCGAGGAGTTCATCATCTACCCACAAGGCTCCTCTCTTTCGTCCAATATCCTCTCCAGCGCGGCTCCTGTCAGGACAAGCGATGGCAGAACCCTCGGAGCGATCCAAACACTGATCAACATCACCGAGCGCAAGCGGACCGAAGAGGCTTTGCGCGAGAGCGAGGAGCGCTACCGCTCCATCTTCCATAACAGCCACGCAGTCATGCTGCTAGCTGATCCCCAAACAGGGGAACTCGTGGACGTCAATCCAGCCGCATGCGCCTACTACGGCTACTCGCCAGAAGAGTGCCGGCGCATGACCATCGGCCAGATCAATACCCTGCCCATTGAGGAGTTTCGCGCCAGGATGATGGAGGCTGCGTCCAAGGAGCAAAACAAGTTCGAGTTCAGGCACAGGCTGGCTTCGGGTGAGGTTAGGGATGTGGAAGTCTACAGTGGTCCCGTGCGCGTCGAGGGCAGACTGCTTCTCCACTCCATCGTCCACGACATCACCGAGCGCAAGCGCCTGGAGGAGGATCTGTTCCAGGCCAAGGCTGAAGCCGAAGCCGCCAACCGTGCCAAATCCGAGTTTCTGGCCAGCATGTCCCACGAGATACGCACGCCCATGAACGGAGTCATAGGCCTGACCGAGCTTGCGCTCATGCAGGAACCCAAGGGCAAGGTCCGCGACTATCTGGGTCTGGTCAAGCAATCCGCCAACTCGCTGCTCGACATCATCAACGACATTCTCGACCTGTCCAAGATCGAGGCGGGTCGCGTGGAGCTGGAGCATGCCGACTTCGACCTGCGCGACATGCTCGACAGCCTGTTCGAAACCATGCGCCTCACGGCCGAGCGCAAGAGACTGTCTTTCACCGCAGCCATTGATCCGGGCGTTCCTGACTGGATCAAGGGCGACGAGGGCCGGCTGCGGCAGATATTCGTCAACCTCATCGGCAACGCGGTCAAATACACCGAGACGGGACAGGTCTCCGTGCACGTGGGTCTGGAGAACGCCCATGATTCGCCGGTCGCGGGGGATAGCGACAAGCCCGAGCACATATGCCTACTGGCCTCTGTCAAGGACACGGGCATCGGCATCCCCAAGAATAAGCTAGAAAAGATTTTCGACCCCTTCGACACGGGCGCCCGCGGGGCCAAACACGACGGCACTGGCCTGGGACTGACCATTACCAATCGGCTCGTGGAACTCATGGGTGGCAGGATCATTGTCAGAAGCGAGCCCGGCCAAGGAAGCACTTTCACCTTCTCGGCCGCGCTCGAACCGGCAAGCAATACGGCGACCACCCAAGAGTCCGTACAGGCGGCGGTTCTGCCGGACGCCCGGACGCTACGGATTTTGCTCGCCGAGGACAATGAAATCAACCGCTTCCTGGCCCTGGAACTGCTCAAGGAGCGCGGGCACGTGGTCACGGCCGTGGAGAACGGCAGGGATGCCTTGAATATGCTGGCTAAAGAGCGTTTCGATCTCGTGCTCATGGATGTGCAGATGCCGGAGGTCAACGGTGTGGAGGCGACCCGGCGCATCCGAGCAGGTAAGGTTCCGGACACTGACCCGCGCATACCCATCGTCGCTCTGACCGCCTATGCCCTCAAGGGAGACCGGGAGAAATTCATGTCCGCCGGCATGGACGATTACCTGTCCAAGCCTCTTGACCTGAAGGAGCTGGATCGGGTTCTTGAGCGACTTGGATCGGATAAAGGAGCCGCGGATTAGACGGTTCGCTCGCGCTACGCCCCCGGAAGCCTACCAGCCAAGCATCGCCAATGTCTCGTCGAAGCGGGCGTCGAGATCGGCCTCCAGGCCGGCCAGGTCTTCCGCGGCCAAGCCCAGGGACTCCCAGACACCGGAGTCCAGAGGCTGCACGAAAAAGACAGGCGTGCCGCCATATCCTAAGGCCTTGCTCAATATGTCCGCTAGATGCACCACGGCTGCCTCGCCGCGAGGTTCGCCCCTGCTCGGCTCATGATGATGGAGCACGGCCAGGGCCAGATTGAGCGGGAAATTCCATTTGCGCAGCAGAATGGCCCCGAGGCGGGCGTGATCGAAGCCGAGCACCTTGCGCTCGGCTTGCACGACCTGCAGGTGCTCGGCCTCGGCCAACTCCAAAACCTCGCGGGCCAGGTCGGGGATGGCCTCGAAGATGGCCAGGCGTCCAAGGTCGTGCAGCAGGCCGGCCACGAAGTAGCGCTCGCCATCCTTCCTGCCGCTGCGCGCGGCTATGGCCCGGGCCAGGATGGCGCAGGCGATGCTGTGCCGCCAGAAATGCTCCATGTTCAGCAACTGCACGGGCCGCTGATTGTAGGACTTGAGCACCGATACTCCCAGCGCCAGAACCGAGACTTGCCGCGTACCCAATAGGGCCACGGCTCGTGAAACAGTGTCGATGCGGGAAGGGAAACTGTACAGCGCGCTATTGGCTATGCGTAGAAGATAAACGGAGAGTCCGGGATCAAGGCTGATGATCCTGGCCAGGTCCTCGGCCGAGCTGGCAGGGTTGTCGATAGCTCTTTGCAGCTCAATGATTACACGGGGCAGAGAGTGCAGCTTGATCTCCCTGGAAACGATTTCCATGGGATCGACGCCTGCACCTGCAGTGGCTGCCTTGTGTCGCAAAGCTTCGGAAGCCTCATCCACACGCGGCTTGGGATGAGTGAAAAGACCTGGCTTGGCTTCAGCTCGTCTCATCGCCATGGCACGGAGTTCCTGCATGACCGGATGGCTGATACCGGCATGCCTGAAAAGATCCGTAACGTTTAGCTGACCGTCGTTGATCATCCTGTGCGCCGTGTCTGAAGTCAGGTTTCCGGTCATTTTGCCTCATCGCCACCCGGCAGGAAAGATATCCTTTAAGCATTATCAGCGCTACACCTAGCACGATACTGACAATAAATCATTTTCATCTTCCATACCAGCCTTCAATAAAAATAGTCTGCTCCATGGCATATATCACCCGTATTCACCTCTCAATAAATTTTCTGCCGGCCAATAATCCACGATTGCTGGACACTTGCACTTAAACACGCCACTTTGCAAGGAAGACGAGACTTGTTCCCGGCCTGAGAATTGACTAAAGACAGCCGAATACCTTTGTAGACCAGTGGAGTTTGCCTGATGCCAGACAGAATTCTCGTCGTGGATGATGATGTAGCGTTCGGGACCATGCTTTGCGAGGCTATTGTCGAGCGAGGCTATGAGGTCGAGCGCGCCACCTCGGCCGAGGAAGGCATCGGCAAGATCGAGCAGGGCCAGTTCGACATTATCCTCCTGGATGTGCGCCTGCCGGGCATGTCCGGCCTGGAGGCCCTGCCTATCATCCGCCGCACCGATCCCCAGGCCGACGTCATTGTCATGACCGCCTACAGCGAGAAGGACCCAGGCCTGGAAGCCATCAGGAATGGAGCCTACGACTTCTTCACCAAGCCGTTCAGCCTGGCTGAAATGGAGATAGTCATCAAGCGTGCCGTGGAAAAACGCCGCTTGCAGGAACGTATCCTGGCCCTGCAGAAGACGCTTCGCCGCGAAGGCCCCTCCTCCAGGATCATCGGCCAAAGCGAGGCAACCAAACGAGTGGTGGCGCTGGTCGAGCGTCTGGCCAGGCTGGATACCACGGTGCTCATCACCGGCGAGTCGGGCACGGGCAAAGAACTCATCACCGACACCCTGCACGCCCTGAGTTCGAGGGCCGAAGGCCCCTGCGTCAAAATCAATTGCGCGGCCATACCCGAAACCCTCATCGAGAGCGAGCTGTTCGGCCACGAGAAGGGAGCCTTCACCGGCGCAAACGCGGTCAAGAAGGGCAAGTTCGAGATGGCCAAGAACGGCACCATCATGCTCGACGAGATCGGTGACATGCCACTGCACCTGCAGCCCAAGCTCCTGCGCGCCGTGGAGCAGAAGCAGATGGAACGCCTGGGCGGGGTCAAGCCCGTGGCCTATGACGTGCGCATCATAGCCGCCACCAACCAGGACCTGCCCGCTCTCATACAGGAAAGGAAGTTCCGCGAGGACCTTTACTACCGTCTGAACATCGCCACGATTCATCTGCCTGCCTTGCGCGAGCGCAAGGAGGACATCCCCCTGCTCATCAACCACATCCTCAAGGAAGTGAACCTGAAGATAGGAACGGACATCTCCTCCGTATCCTCCGAGGCCATGGACATACTCTTCCGTTACGACTGGCCCGGCAACGTGCGCCAACTCGCCAACGCCATGGAACGGGCGGCCATCTTCTGCCAAGGCTCGATCATCACGGCTCAAGACGTCAATATAGCTTTGCAGAAAAGGCCTCAGGCAGAGCCGGATGTCCTGACCATCACTCCCGGCGAGGCCATGTCCCTGCGCGATACCTTGCAGCAGATGGAGAAGAATCTCATCCTCGGCGCGCTAAAGAGATCCAGTGGCGTGCAGACCAAGGCCGCACAGCTTCTGGGCATCAGCCCCAAGAATCTGTGGAACAAGCTCCAGAAGCATTCCATAGGATCCGACGAATACGAAGCGCAGTAGCCTGAGGTTTCCAACCCGTCTCACGCCTGAGCCTCCGTTCCCATAAAGCCGTCTCGTTTCACGCCCGGACGACGGAACCATAGGCCGGCTCAGGATCGAAAGTTGCTGCCGGCCGTTTTCCCTGCCTGATTCAATACAAATGAATAGCGGACCAGGGATTCTCCTGGCGAGCCTCGCCGCCTGGATCACTCGTGAACGGAGCGGATTGCCCTTGCCCCTTGAGCAGCGCGGCAGCCTTGCCGCTCAAGGCTATCCCGGACCACATGCTTGCGAGCAGCGGAGTCAGCGGCTTGTAGGCCATCTCTATATGCACCAGGATTTTTTCCCCCGCGCGGTCGGGATCGCACTCCTGAAGCGACCCTTCCGCCGCAGCCCCAGGCTCGTGGCTTACCCGCACGACGGACGTTCCGGCCTTTAACCAGGAAGCTTTATTGCTGACCACGTCCATGATGCGCGCCACGCGCTCGGAATCCGTCCCGTCGGCGTGCTGTAAGGCGGTCATTGCCCCTTCGCGGGCAGCAGTCTGCAAGGTCATCCAGGTCAACATCATGTTTCCCCCTTCCAAGGCTCCCCAATAGACCACCAAGAAGAGGGGAAGGATAAACGTCATCTCTCTCAGCAAAACAAGGCTGCGAGGAATTACTTTATGTCCTTTTCTCTTATCTTCGCTGATACGCATTTGATTATGCATCTTCAAAGCGCTCCTTGAATGCCACACAGCAACGTGCATGCCAAAGCATTTTCAATGCATGCATAGAGACGCTGATTGCTCCACTGCACTACTTTCCGATTTTCCGAGTGGCGAGGCACCACGATTTATCCTTTATGCATTCGCACTATTCAACTCGCCCTTTTTCATCTCCACTGCCCATGGATACAGCAAAAATTATTCAACCGGCTATCCGCGCCAACCCGCTTCCCATTCCGCCGAAACAGACAAGAACCCATGCGGTCCAGACCATCCAGGATGGATTGCCGCTGCCGAGAGCGGCTTACTTCCCATGCACCCTAGCGGCCTTCAGCCTACCCTCCTCCACGAAGCATGTATTATCCGCCAGGCAGCCCGATGGCACACGCCTTTACTTTCACTGGCTTTTCTGCTCAAGCAAAGCCATGTCCCTTCGCATCAAGGCGGTCCTGATACTGATACTGCTCACGGCCGCCTACGCCGTGATCACTCTCAGCGTACAGCGTTTGTGTGTTTCCCCGGAGTTTGAAAAACTCGAACAGGAACACGCCAGGAAAGACCTGTTGCGTTGCGTCTATGCCCTGGAGGACGAACTCGCCCATCTGGCGTCCGCCGCGGCGGACTGGGGTATCTGGGACGATACCTATGCCTTCGTATCCGCACCTGACGCCCGCTTTATCGAGTCCAATCTGACGCAGACGGCCTTCGCCGAATTGCGCGTGCACATGATCCATATCTATGATGCCAAGGCCGAATTCGTGACCGGCGGAGCCTGGGACTGGCGCAGCGGCCAGGCCATGGATCCGGGCGACGCCTTCCACCTCCAAATGAAAAAAATGCTGGCCGCCCGCAAAGGGGAGCAGCCCCTGACGGGCATCTGCTCGACGGATCAAGCGCCTCTGCTCCTGGCCGTATCGCCCATCCTGAACAGCCATAAGCAAGGCCCCAGCCGAGGCTGGCTGGCCATGGGCCTGTACCTGGATCAGGAGTACCTGGAAGCACTGCGTCGCAAGGTTCAGGCAGGCTTCCATCTGGACCGGCTTGACGCGCCGCCATTATTACAGGCTTCGCTGCGCTCTCCCTCGTCACGGGCCGAGCCGGACTTGCTGGTGGAAAACACCTCTTCCGCGCTCAAGCGCGTCTCCATGCTCAAACCCGATCTCTTCGGCCGGTCTACCTTCGTGCTCTGGGCCGAAGTGCCCCGCACGATTACCGACGTGAGCGAGTCGGCCTTGCGCATGAGCCTCACCGGAGGGTTGCTGGCGGGCATCGTGGTGCTCCTGTGTCTATGGATATTCCTGGACCAGACAGTGCTCAGACCCCTCGGCGACATCCGCAGGCACATGACGGGCATGCGCCAGGATGGCGATCTGTCCCGGCGACTGCCCACTCGGCGCAAGGATGAAGTGGGCCTGCTGTCCCGCGAATACAATGCCATGCTCGACCGCCTGGGCGACTCGCGCCATGAGGCCCTGCGCCAGACATACCGCCTGGGCATGGCTGAGATGGCCTCGGAGGTGCTGCACAACGTGCGTAACACCTTCAGCCCGCTCAAAGCCGGGCTGTTCATGCTTCGCGAGCGGCTGGCCCGGGAAGGCGCTCTGGCCGCCCTGCCTCCAGAATCCGCCCGCCCTGACCACGTGCGCCCGGGCCTGGGGCTGCGTAACGCCGAGAACAAGACCGCCGAGTTGTACGAGCAGGCCCAGGCCCTGGAAAAGGATCTGGATTCCCTGCAGCGCTTCAACCTGGGCGCACGCTCCACCGAGCCCCTGGCCTTGCGCGTCATTCTCGCTGACTCATTTCTCTTCGTGCCGGACCCGTTGCGCCAAATGCTTGAACTGAAGGCCGACGAATCCCTTGCCGCCATGCCAACGGTCATGGCCAACCGAGTGACATTGCTCGAGGTGTTCTCCAACGTGCTCAACAACTCGGCCCAGGCATACGGTCAGGCCGGTCAACAGTCCGGTACAGTCGAGGCCAGGGCCGAACTCGAAATGCACGGCAACCACGGCATTGTGCACCTGATTCTGTCCGACCGGGGCCCTGGACTTCCAGAGCCCGAGCTTGCACGCATCTTCCAGAGAGGATACACCTCGAACAAAGAAAAACGGCTGGGCCTCGGACTGCATTGGTGCTCCAATGCCATCAACGAAATGGGCGGGCGCATCTGGGCCGAGAGCCCAGGTCTGGGCCAAGGCTTCGCAATTCACATCCATCTTCGGGCGGGCTGATGCGCCCTCACAAGACATGAACGAACAAATTCCTGTCAACGAGACTCCCATGAGCCGCTATCGCCTGCTCGTCGTGGACGACGAGGAGAGCATCCTCGGCTTATACAAGGAAATCCTCTCGCCGGCCGAGGACCTCGGCGGCGACCTAGATGAGGAACCCCTGCTGCCGGATTTCGAGTTGACCATGTGCAATCAGGGCGATCAGGCCGTGGATGCCGTGCGCGGGGCCATGGCCGAAGGCCGCCCCTACAGCGTGGCCTTGCTCGACGTGCGCATGCCTCCCGGCCCCGACGGGGTCTGGACCGCGGAAAACATCCGCGCCCTGGACCCCAACATTGAGATCGTCATCGTCAGCGCATATTCCGATGTGAATACGCGAGAGCTGAACCGCAGGGTGACCCCGCCCGAGAAGCTGCTGTACATCCAGAAACCGCTGCACCCCGAGGAGCTGCGTCAGCTCGCCAAGTCCCTGTGCGCCAAGTGGAAGACGGCCCGTGACCTGATCATGCTCAACGCCACGCTGCAGAAGCAGGTGGACATGCGCACCAATGCGCTCAGCGAGGCCAACAAGCGCCTCAAGCGCGACATGGCCGTGCGCATGCGCATGCTTCAGGAGCTGCTGGAGAGCGAAGAACGCTACCGACTGCTCTTCGAGGAGGACATCACCGGCGACTTCGTGGCCGCGCCGGACGGCGTTCTCAAGGCCTGCAACAAAGCTTTTGCACGCATCTTCGGCTTCGGAACGGTGCCGGACGCCATGAGCGTCAACATTTTCGACTTGCAGTTGACCGGCTCGGACGACTCCCTGCGCGATCTGATTCTCACGCGCAAAAAACTGGAAAACTTCGAAGGTGTGTTTCGACGGCGCGATCTGCGCACGGTGCATGTCATCGGCACCATCATTGGCATCTTGAATGTGCGCGGCCAGATCGTGGAGATCCGCGGCTATCTGCTGGACGTGACCGAGCGCAAGCGCCTAGAGGAGCAGTTGCGCATCGCCCAGAAGATGGAGGCCATCGGCACGCTGGCCGGCGGCATAGCTCACGACTTCAACAACATTCTGGGCGTCATCACCGGCTATACCGAGATAATCCTGGAGAATACGGACAAGGGCTCGTCCCTGGAGCGCAGACTCAAGGAAATCCTGGGCGCATGCCGTCGGGCCAAGGATCTCATAAACCAGATCCTCAACTTCAGCCGCCAGGGTACCCAGGAAAAGAAAGCCCTGCGCGTCTCACCGCTCATCAAGGAGACGGTCAAGCTCCTGCGCACCTCGCTGCCGGCGAGCCTGGATATCCGCGAGAACATCATGACCGGCAACGACACGGTCATGGCCGATCCTTCTCAGATCCACCAGATCCTGCTCAACCTGTGCACCAATGCGGCCCATGCCATGCGCGAGCGCGGCGGCCTGCTGGAGATCAGCCTGGCCGAGGTGCATCTTGACGAGGCCACCGTCTCCAAGACGCCTGGCCTGTCCGCCGGTGCCTACGTGGTCATCACCGTCACGGATTCAGGCCATGGCATCCCAAAGACGATCCAGGAAAAGATCTTCGACCCATTCTTTACCACCAAGAAACCGGGCGAAGGCACGGGCATGGGGCTGGCCGTGGTGCACGGCATCGTCAAGCAACACAACGGCGTGGTCTACGTGCAAAGCGAAGAGGGCAAGGGCGCGTCCTTCCAGGTGCTCCTGCCTCAAACCGGGCTTATGGATGATACCGTTACCGATGAGGAGTCCAGGATGCTGCCCATTGGCAAGGGGCGCATTCTCTTCGTGGATGACGAGAAAGCCCTGGTGGACATCGGCCGAGAAATCCTGGAAGGCCTGGGCTACGAGGTGGTGGCCCGCACGAGTTCCGTGGAAGCCCTGGAGGCCTTCCGCTTTCAGCCTGACAAGTTCGACCTCATCCTCACGGATCAGAACATGCCCAACCTGACAGGCATGGAACTGGCCGAGAAGGCGCTGCAGACGCGCCCCGATGTGCCTGTCATTCTATGCACGGGCTTTTCGGAGATCGTCTCCTACAGCAAGGTTCGCGAGATGGGCATCAGGGAAATCGTCATGAAGCCCATTCTCAAACGCCAACTCGCCGAGTCCATTCACCGGGCGCTAACCTCGGACAGCACGGCTCGCGCATAACGGTTTACCGCGCGGGTCGGCGTCGCATCCGTTAACCCCGCGCCATGCCTTGCGTACAGACCCGTTGTCTTGAACAGCGACGCCACTCGGATGCTTCCGGGAGCCACCCTACATCCAGTGGCCGCTCGCAATGTGGACTCTCTCCCAGGTTGCAACAGCCTTTTCACCGCCTGGACGCCGTTATCATCTCAACAAATGGTTGAGGTGCCGCTTCGGTATTCCCCTGACTGCTCCAGTCATGCCATTAGAGCATTTTGCTTTTGAAAATGCTCTGCAAGCCATGCGTCGGCTTGGCTTGCCGCTAGCTTCGGCGTAGGCGCAATTCACTTGCGCCGTCAACGCCGGAGCGGGCGTCTTAAAAGCAATCCGTTCTAAATTAAAAATCAAATTTAAAATTTGACTAGTAATTCAATTTTGCATATTCCTCTGCAGCCATAATGAGGTCATACTCGCACATATTGCGCAGCTTCTGCGCAAGCTCAAGGACAAGACCCCGTCAACC
The DNA here is from genome assembly GCF_000422545.1 of Desulfocurvibacter africanus subsp. africanus DSM 2603. Taxonomy (NCBI): domain Bacteria; kingdom Pseudomonadati; phylum Thermodesulfobacteriota; class Desulfovibrionia; order Desulfovibrionales; family Desulfovibrionaceae; genus Desulfocurvibacter; species Desulfocurvibacter africanus. Next base: position 299,117 of record NZ_KE383873.1, on the reverse strand, counting down.
GGGACTCGCACGGCGTCCAGATTACTGAGTATGCCTCAGTCATAAGAGGCGACCAGTTCTAGTCCCATATACATCGCCAACCATGCTGAACACGATGCGTAGACCATACATGGCTACCCTCCCCAGGCCTGCGCGCGCAACGCTGAATCTCTGCCACGGCTTGTGGCTTTTCGCGTTTGTCCTGCTCAGCTTCCCCAGCGTAGCTTATGCCCAGGACGAAGACGATAAAGGCACCTTGAGCCTCATCTATGAAAACGACGTCTTCTACAACACGGACCAGCATTATACCAACGGCGTGCGTATTTCCTGGCTGTCGGGCCTGAATGACGTGCCTGAGTTCCTGCGCGAGGCGGCCGCCAAGTCCCTTCTTTTTCCCGAGGAAGGGAACGCGCGCGTGGAGTTCGCCCTTGGTCAGAACATGTACACGCCGTCGGATATCACGCTCACCACGCCGCCTGAAGACGATCGGCCCTATGCCGGCTGGTTGTATGGCTCCGTCGGCTTGATCGCGGAGAACGGCAAGCGCCTGCATCAGCTGGAACTGCAGGTCGGCATGGTCGGGCCGGCTTCCCTGGCCGGCAAGACGCAGAAGTTCGTGCACGAATACATAACCTACTCCGACGAACCTCAAGGCTGGGACACGCAGCTGCCCAACGAACCAACCCTCCAGCTGACCTACCTGCGCAGTTGGCGCGCCCTGGCCGCGATCGGCGACCAAGGATTCGGCGCGGATTTGACGCCACAGTTCGGCCTGGCCCTGGGCACGGTCTACGACCATGTCGAGACCGGAGCCATGCTGCGCCTGGGCCAGAACCTGATGCTGGACTATGGCCCGCCGCGCATCCAGCCCAGCCCTCCAGGATCAGGCTATTTCCTATCCAGTCCGTATTTCGGCTTTTACCTGTTCGGCGGAGCCATGGGCCGCGCCGTGAGCCGCAATATGTTTCTGGACGGCTCCTTGTTCCGGGACAGCCGCAGCGTGGACAAGAAATACTTCGTCGCCGACTTCATCACCGGAGCGGCCGTGACTTGGCGGGATTACCGCCTGGCTTACACCCACATATTCCGCACCCCGGAGTTCGACGGCGAGACAGGGCTCCACGAATACGGCTCCCTGACCCTCTCTGTTAAATTCTAAAGCAGATTGCTTTTAAGACGCCCGCTCCGGCGTTGACGGCGCAAGTGAATTGCGCCTACGCCTACGCGGCGGCAAGCCATGCCGACGCATGGCTTGCAGAGCATTTTCAAAAGCAAAATGCTCTAATCCGCGCCCGGCGGGCCCGCCGGGCAATTCCACGTCGTCGTCCGCCGGCTTACTATATCCCGACCGTCATCCAGGCCCCCGTCGCCCCGTGGGCGAGCCCAACATTGTCGTCATCTCTGGCCCTTCCCTCCTGAGCACCTACTGCCGGTTGAACCGACTGAAACGCCTGTCGGAGAGAGCCCACCCCCGTTCGGCTTTCCGCATTCCAGAACGAGCAACTACCCTGTCCACCCGCCTTCATGTCACCAAAATTATTTTAAATCGCGATTCACATCTGAGCATACTGAACAATATCAAATAAATCCTGTCATGTGTTTGACAAGAATTTCTGCGTACTGTATACATATTCGACCCGTCTAGAGAAACCAACTGTGCCTTGATTTTTCCATCAAGGCATGCTGATGCGTCATGCATTTTTTCTGCATCTTCATGCAAGACACGTTTATTGCTATGATGCTTTAACTGTAACTAAGCACTACATCATTGGAGATTGACACATGATGCCCTCAACTTACGGCCATCCGCCGATGATCGGTTCCATTGGGGCCGAAGCTGCCGCCCGCGCGCTCCGCGAGGCTCTGGAGGGGTTCCCGAAGCATGGCTGAGCAAGCGATCATCCGCATCCAGAATCTCTACAAGATCTTCGGCACCCATCCCGAAAAAGCCATGACGATGCTCCGGGATGGCCGCTCCAAGGACGAAATCTTCCGCTCCACCAAACAGGGCGTAGGCGTGGCCGACGTAAGCTTCGAGGCCAGGCGCGGCGAGATCGTCGTGGTCATGGGCCTGTCCGGCAGCGGCAAGTCCACCCTGGTGCGCTGCATCAACCGCCTTATCGAGCCCACCGCCGGCAGCATCTTCATCGACGGCCAGGACATCACGACAATGACCGCCGAAGAGCTGCGCAAGCTCCGCCAGCACAAGATGAGCATGGTCTTCCAGTCCTTCGCCCTGTTCCCCCACCGCACCGTGCTGGACAACGCGTCCTTTGGCCTGGAAATCCAGGGCGTGGCCGAGGAGGAGCGCCGCAAGCGAGCCCACGAAGCCTTGGAGCTCGTGGGTCTGGCCGGCTGGGAAGGGAGCTATCCCGCGCAGCTCTCGGGCGGCATGCAGCAGCGCGTGGGTCTGGCCCGCGCCCTGGCGGTGAGCCCGGACATACTGCTTATGGACGAGGCTTTCAGCGCCCTGGACCCGCTCATCCGCAAGGACATGCAGGACGAGTTGCTGTCCCTGCAGGAATCCATGCGCAAGACCATCGTGTTCATCAGCCACGACCTCGACGAAGCCCTCAAGCTCGGCGACCGCATCGTGCTCATGCGCGACGGCCGCATCGAGCAGTGCGGAACGGGCGAGGAAATCCTGGCCAATCCGGCCACCGAATACGTGCGCCGTTTCGTGGAGGACGTGGATGTGACCAAGGCCGTGACCGCCGGCCAGGTCATGAAGCGCACCGAGGCCGTGGCCTACGGCAGTGACGGACCGCGCACCGCCCTTCGGCGCATGCAGAAGGCCGGCCTGTCCAGCTTGTTCGTGGTCTCGCGCGACGGCCTGCTCAAGGGCTGGGTCACTGCCGATATGACCGACATCGCCCTCAAGAACGGCAACGGGCGCATCGACGAGATCATGCAGGCCGAGGTTTCCACGGTGCGGGTCGAAACACCGGCCGCGGACATCATCCCGCTCATGGCCGCTGGCCAGTCGCCCCTGCCGGTCGTTGATGATCGCGGACGCCTTGTCGGCGTGGTCGTGCGCGGCTCGCTCATAGCCGGCCTGGCCGAAAGAGGAGGCAACGCGCAATGACCATGCCGATCATCCCCAAAATTCCCCTGGGCGCATCCATCGAAACGAGCATCGACTTTTTGGCCGAGCACCTGTCCTTCGCCACCAAGGCCTTTGCCAAGGTGGTGGAAAGCGGCATCGACCTGCTCGTGGGAACCATGATGTTCCTGCCGCCCTGGCTGCTTATCCTGCTTGCCGCCGGCCTGTGCTGGCGTCTGAGCAAAAGCCGCGGCGTGGCCCTGTTCACCATGCTGGGCCTGGGCCTGATCTGGAACCTGGGCTTCTGGAGCCCCACGATATCCACCATCGCCCTGGTGCTTGTGGCTACGAGCTTGGCCATCATTATCGGCATGCCGCTTGGCATCCTCACGGCCTTGAGTCAGCCGGCCTATCGCCTGATCATGCCGGTGCTGGACTTCATGCAGACCATGCCGGCCTTCGTCTACCTTATCCCGGCCATCCCATTCTTCGGCCTGGGCAAGGTGGCGGCCATCTTCTCCACGGTGATCTTCGCCATGCCGCCGGCCATCCGCCTGACCTGCCTGGGCATCCGCCAGGTGCCACGCGAGCTGGTCGAGGCCTCCGACGCCTTCGGAGCCACGCGCGGGCAGAAGCTGTTAAAGCTGCAACTGCCCATGGCCGCTTCCACCATTATGGCCGGAGTGAACCAGACGGTCATGCTGGCCCTGTCCATGGTGGTCGTCGCAGCCATGATCGGCGCCAAAGGCCTGGGCGGCGAAGTCTGGAAGGCCATCCAACGCCTGGACCCGGCGCGCGGCTTCGAGGCCGGCCTGGGCATCGTCATCGTGGCCATGATCTTCGACCGTGTCATGCAGCGGATCGTCGTGCGCAAGCGCAGCTGATCCGCCATCCAGTTATCACACCAACTACAATAGGAGGCTCCATGCGCTTCACCCTGAAGGTATTCCTCACGGCCATGGCCGTGCTTTTGATCTCCGCGCCTTCGGCTTTCGCCGCCAAGAAGGTCACCCTGGCCTATGTCGAATGGGACTGCGCCGTGGCCAGCACCAACGTGGCCCGCGCCGTGCTGCAGGAAAAGCTCGGCTATGATGTCGAGATCCTGCCCGTGGCCGCCGCAGCCATGTGGCAAGCCGTTGCAACCGGCGATGTGGACGGCATGGTCACGGCTTGGCTGCCCGAGACGCACAAGAATTACGCCGACAGGCTCAAGGGCAAGTTCGAGAATCTCGGCCCCATCGTGGGCGGAGCCAAGCTCGGTTGGGCCGTGCCCAAGTATGTGGACATCGATTCCATTGCCGACCTGAACAAGCACGCCGACAAGTTCGACGGCCGCGTGTACGGCATCGATCCCGGCGCCGGCCTCATGCAGCTCTCGGAAAAGGCCATGGAAGAGTATAAGCTTAACAAGTTTGAACTCATGGAAGGCAGCGGCGCGACCATGACCGCCGCCCTGGCCGACGCCATCAAGCACAAGCAGTGGGTGGTGGTTACGGCCTGGTCGCCACATTGGATGTTCGGCCGCTGGGAGCTGAAGTACCTGGACGATCCCAAGGGCATCCTGGGCGGCGAGGAGCACATCGACACCATCGTGCGCAAGGGCCTCAAGCAGGACATGCCTAAGGTGTATGCCTTCATGGACCGCTTCCAGTGGGATAGCCCGGACCAGCTGCAGATGGTCATGGCCTGGAACCAGGAGCCCGACGCGGATCCCTACAAGAATGCCGTGCGCTTCATCAACGAGAATCCGAAGCTCGTGAACGGGTGGCTGGGCAAGTAAGTCCAGCCCCGCTACACTCGATAATAAAGGCCCGGATCAGCATGTTCCGGGCCTTTTCTTGTCCTCTGCGCCAGGCCAAATTGCCAGCGCCCCGCAGCTCGTTTATAACCTCCCGGCGACACGGCCTTTTCTCGTACCCCATAAGCCAACCCACCGCCGCATCGTCGCGTCCGGTCCAATCCGTCCAGCGCAAATTGCACGGATGGCGCAAACGGCGCGGGCGGCACAGCAGGAGGACCGCCATGCACGTCGGCAAAGCCATTCGGCTTGAACGCATTTTCAATCGCAATACCAACCGCACCATCATCGTACCAATGGACCACGGCGTGAGCGTCGGGCCCATCAAGGGACTCGTACACGTCCGCGACGCCGTGACAAGGCTCGTGGAGGGCGGCGCCAACGCCGGGCTGGTCCATCGCGGGCTGGTGGCCTGCGGCCACCGCACCCAGGGCCGCGACTTCGGCCTCATCGTGCACCTGTCGGCCTCCACCTGCCTGTCGCCCTTCCCGCACGCCAAGGTCCTGACCACCACCGTGGAGGACGCCATCCGCCTGGGCGCGGACGCCGTGTCCATCCACGTGAACCTGGGCGACGAAACCGAACGCCACATGCTGGCCGACTTCGGCAAGGTGGCCTCCAGCGCCGCCAACTGGGGCATGCCGCTGCTGGCCATGGTGTACGCCCGCGGCCCCAAGGTGCAGGGCGAATTCGATCCCGAGATGGTGGCCCACTGCGCGCGCATCGGCATGGAGCTGGGCGCGGACGTGGTCAAGGTGCCCTATACCGGCGACAAGGCGACTTTCGCCCAGGCCATCGAGGGCTGCTGCATCCCGGTGCTCATCGCCGGCGGCCCCAAGCTCGACAGCACCCGCGACCTGCTGCAGATGGTGCGCGATTCGCTCGACGCCGGCGGCTCGGGCCTGTCCATCGGCCGCAACGTGTTCCAGCATGAGGATCCCGTGAATCTCGTGCGGGCCTTGAACGCCATCGTGCACGAGAACAAGGGCGTGGAGGAGGCCTTTGCAGTGGTGGGGAGGTAAGGCTGTCTGCATAGGAACGGGGAAGGGTCCTGCCCTCCCCTGCCCTTACTCGCCAGGGCTAGTCCGAACAGGGCGCGGCCCTGGAGTCGCGCAGAGCACTTGCATGGGGTTCAAGGGGCCGGAGGTTCACATCCTCTCATCCCGACCAGGAATTGCAAATATCAAGAAAGAGTTAGAGCCATCACGGTTCTAACCCTTCTCTCTTTGGTATACATACTGGTACAAAACCCTACCGAGCACATCTCTAAACAAGAGCTTATCGGCAACGGCTAAGCCGTCCTCGCCTAGGGCCGGTCCTGTCCCAGGTTACTGCTACCCATTTTGGCTTCCTGAGGTCCCGCCCGTCTGTGCTCACCCGCAGGTATGCGATTGCCCGGCCCATGTTCTAGCTCCTTTCTGTCGATCTCGATGAAACACTGGTCCGGGGGTTATTTATCAAGATACTCGCGGGAGAAGGCAGGCGGTTTTGTGGAGAGGGAAATGTCGAGAAAACGAACAGATTTACCCTGATAAAGCCAAACTATTGCTGAATTTACTTGACTAGATGGCGAAAGGATTATTCAGTACGAACAAAGGCAGCAGACATGTATATACCAAAAGTAGCATTTATTCAGGATTCTTGCTTCATGCATGCAACCATCAATTAAATAAACACGCACAGGACGAAGTTCAATCATACTTTAAGCTATCTAAATTTGGAAAAGCGAACAAGCAGCTACACTAGGTGATTCACATGTATTCAAGACTATTAAAGATAAGTTTGCCAAGCCGAGTAGAGTTTGGTTTTGTATGCTTAACAGCCTTGGGCATATTCTTTGTCTACTTACACTTTAGTAGATTTGTTGGATTCTTAGTTGCCAACAGATATCACTTCTATATTGCGTTCAGCATCCTCTTGTCGGCGCTGGCGCTGTATTACTTTGTAAAGCTTGCTATTAATCTTATCCGCATTCGCTCAAAAGAAAATCAAAATAATACTAATAGCTTTTGCCTAATGGATAGACCAGTAGAACAATTAAGTGATGACGAATTTGAGAGATACTCCTTTGCAAATTCACTATCCAAATATTTGGTATCAAAACGCGACACAAATAGCTTTGTTATTGCCCTGGAAGACGACTGGGGTAGTGGGAAAACGTCACTGATAAATATGACGAAGCAACTAATTAGAAGCCAGTACCCAAGATGTATATTTATAAATATTAATTTGTGGATGGCCAGTTCGTTAAATTCTGTATTTGAAGTCTTTTTAACTGAATTTGAAGCAGCTCTTAAGCGCAAAAAATTGAATACAAATATTTCAAGTGAAGTGCTAGATGCATTTCAAGAGTTTTCTACTGCCATTCTTAAATTGAAAGCCGGAAGCATTGACGGCATTTTAAAGATAGGATGGGATTTACTAAGAGGTAAGAGCGTTTTAAATGACAATACGGATATTTATCAAAAAAAGGAAAGGTTGAGCTGCCTATTAAAATCAATAGACCAACCAATTGTTATATCAATTGACGACATTGAAAGATTATTTTCATCCGAGGTTAAAGTGGTTTTCCAACTTGTAAAAATAATCTGTGACTTCCCGCAGGTCTCATATTTACTAGCATATGATCCAAAACAAACCGGGATTCTGCTTAAGAGGGAGGGCATAAAAAAGCCTCATGAGTTTCTAGACAAGATAATTGATTTACGACTGCATTTACCGGCAGCAACTTACCTACAAAGAAAGCAATTCTTTAAAAAATCTTTAGATAAATTACTTCACGAATATGAAATTCAACTGGATGATTCAGAAGCCAGACTAATAGGATCCTCTACTGTCATAGCGTCATCTATGCTATCTACCCCACGCAAGATTACTAAAGTGTTAAACAGATCTATATTTATTGGAATGCCACTAAGAGGAGAGGTCAACATTGCGGATATAATTTTGATGCAAGTTATTCAAAATGAATTTCCGGATCTATATAATATAATTAAATCCACTCCTAAATTGTTTTGCTTTGATACAAAATTTACAGAGGTAGATAACTATACAATGAACATTGGTCTTGAATCAAAGAAAAGATATGAACAAGTTAATTGCCTTATATCGCCATATTTAAAAAGCTTGATCGTGCTGAAGAGAGTGAACTGATCTCTTTGCTGCAGATTTTATTTCCTGGTGCTATTAATGAGTTCAGCCATGCAAGTCATGATTATAACGTAGAGAATAGGATTAGTTCTCTTCAAGCTTTTACTAAGTATTTTCATGCCGATTTAAGCTCAAACACGTTTTCTTCGCAGATGGCATATACATTTCTCCAATCAGTGGATGAACGTATTCGTATTTTGCAAGAGATTATGAGATCTGTGGATAGCAAAAACTTTATATCGTGGTTGGATTTCCTTTTTCCTTTTCTTACAAGGGTAGAGGCAAAAAATCCATTAGATTTGGCAAAATTGATAACTAAACGGGCTAAGCCTTTATTTGTTCATCATTTGCATGAAGACCTTTCTAGATTTATTCTGCAGCTTATTGATAACGCTAAGCCGAAAGACAAGTCGATATTAATTGAAAGTATAATCAGAGATTGCAGCTATCTTGCGGTGTCAACGAGCCTGCTTATTACCTTATTATCTAAAGCACAACTCTACAGCGATGGTGAGTACAAAGCAGAATCAGAGGCACAAGACATCTTCCATCAAAGCCTTAATCTTTCTACCAGAGATATTATATTGTTAAAGAATCACTGGTGCGAGAAAATTAATAGCATAATTAAAGTTCATAAAACATTTTCAGATGCGGTCGATTCTGAAGAATCTTTCATTTGGGTTCTTCACATATATGGCCAGTTGCAATCTTATGACAAAGTATCGGCCGCGCTTTGCAGATTTATACAAGCTGAAGGTGGTATTGGTCGATTCATTAACTTACAACATGGCCGTAATGTTTTGCCTATTGGGATTAACGATCTTTTTTGTTCATGCTGGAAAGAATTTATGTTCTATGTTGAAAACGACGCCACTCTGGATTGGTTCTTCAAGAAGATAGTTAAATACGGTCTTTATAAATAACATATCATTCGTGAAGTGATTTGACTTACTACCTCCTGAGCTTTGGAACATATTATCCTCAATCTAACTAAAGAAATGTTGGCGACCCTCTCTCCCAGGGAGGTTTACAAATAGAATGAGTTATAACTGAGTACAGCTTAGATATGGCTTTGAACGCTCGACAATGCTCAGTAGATAGGTTGGCTTAATAATCAGGTTTAATAACCTCTTTTAGTTCATCAATGGAGATGATGGGGCTGGATCTATGTATCATTGCATGACAATTGGGGCATAAGGGCCTTAGGTCATTGGCTGGATCTAGTGTATACTCTTTCCCTATCTGTGAAATGGGTTTTAAGTGATGTACATGAATGAATCCTGCGCCGCGCACGCCATACTTTTTTTCAAAGTCTAAACCGCAGGCAGAGCATTTTACTCCCCATTTATCAATGCACTTTTGTCTAGCTGTGGAGTCGCGCTCGTATGTGTTCACCAGTATTTGTCTTTTCGCACCTTCTGTTATGAGTATATTTTGAGGCAACTCATCGGGAAAATCTTGGCCTTCACGAGCCTGCGCGCTCAGGGACCAATAGCGAATTATAGGGTTACCCCATCCATCAGGCGCGGGTCGGTAGTCGAGCTTATCAAGATACCCTTTCTTAGTAAGCTCATTAAGATAATGTGCCACACGACTAAATGAGCTATAATGTGTGCCAGCGCCTTGACCACCAGTCCCGTATTCCTCTTCTAACTCAACCCACACAGCTGGAAATGCATCCTGAAAAGCTAAGATATAGTCATACGTGGAAAAGGATTTACCTCCGAAGGACTCTGCAACCTGCTTAAACTGGGATTCTACGAGAGTGGCCATGAGCATCTCCGTGGACTATCGTGAGTGAAACACCAATGTAATAGAAGACAATTTAACTAAAACCTATAATCTTTTCAATCCACGGCTTAACTGCGCATTAGGTATCGAGCATGCGCGGCAGGCTTTTTCATCCCCCAGGCAGCCCAGGATCTCGGCCTTGCTGCGCACCACGGCAAAGTCGGCCTGGGCAACTACCCCAGGCGATCCAACCCGCTAGGCGCCGGAAAGTCGAAGAAGCGTTCGAAGGCGAGTTGACCTGCTATACCGCTCCCCTGGAAATTCTGGTCCTTCCGGCTTTACCGTGGGTAGGGAGTTCGTAACCGTCCAAGGTGCGGCGGGCGTATTCCCCTTGCGGGTCTTGTATTGGCCCGCTCCCGGAGACAACGCGGAATGCGGCGAGGAGACGACGATGCCTGAAGCCCTTACTCGCAGCGGCGGGAACCGCCCTGCAGGTGGCTGTCCAGCACGAACTTGATGAGCGCCTGGCGCGACACGCCCAAGCGGTCGGCTTCCTTGTCCAGTGCACGCACCATCCAGACGGGGAAGTCCACATTGACGCGCTTCACCTCGCGGTTGGGGCGGCGGGCGGCATCCCAATCGACAGAGGCGGACACGTCCTCGCCTTCGTCGAAGCGGCGATCGAACTCCTCAGTGGAGATGGTTTTGCTTTTCATAGTGCGCGACCTCCTCTTTACGGGCGCGTCGTACGGAAATGATGCGGATGGCGTCGCTCCGGTAGGTGATGACGCCCGTCCACATGACGGTCCCGATACGACCCACCACCAGCCAGCGAGGCTCGCCTTCGCACCGGACCGGGGCTTCCAGCAAGTCCAAGTCCTGCCACAGCTCCTGCGCTTCCTCGAAGTCGATGCCGTGCTTGGCCTTGTTGCTTTCGCTTTTGGCTGGGTCGTACTCGAATTTCATACTCACAAGGTATATCTTTTATACCATTTTCGCAAGGCAGCCTGCCATAGCTGATTACATCGACCTGCGCATTAGGGCGTGGAGGAGGCCTTTGCGCAGGTGGCCAAGTCAGGGGCAAGTAAGGCTGTTTGCACGGACGGGGAAGGGCCCTGCTCCGGGCGCCTGGAAGACGCGAGGTGGCGGCGTGGAGTCAGAATGACGAAACGGCCGGGCAAGCCGCTGCGGGAAGGAGTCCGCCCGGTCCGGACGAGGCTCGCAGCCGGATCGCCGGGCGCTGCTCAGGCCGGCTTGTGGTTCTCCCTTCTGGCTTGCAGCGCGCCGTACACGGTGAAGAGCATGTTCGGGGGCACCATGAGCAGGCTGAAGGCCACGAGCGGCACGAGCACGGCATGGCCCTGCGGGCTGGCGTTGGCCATGGCCAGGCACAGCGCGACGTTGCGCATGCTCGTGGCCGTGGCCATGACCTGCCTGGAATCGCGCGCGGGGCCGCCCAGAACCCAGCCTGCGACCAGGGACAGAAGGAAGAAGACCAGCATGGCCCCGAGGGCCATGCCTTCGATGTCCGCCATCGCCTCCCGGCGTGCGCCCCCGGTATACACCATGAAGGCAATGAAGGACACGGCTCCTGCCAGGGCCATGGGCCTGGCCAGCCTCGCCGCGAGGCCGGGCTGCCAGGCGAAGAGGAGCATGCCCGCCACGAGCGGCAGGAGAAAGTAGGCTTTCAGGTAGATCATGGCCTCCCAGCGGGGAACCACGGGCTGGATGCCTGCGGCCAGCACGAGCCGCAACAGCCAGTCGGAGACGAACACCGCCAGGAGCGTGAGCAGGAACGTGAGCACCCCGGCCAGTGCGGTTGTGCCCTCGGCCTGCTTTGTGAACTGGAGCGCGCTGGGCCCTCCCGGAGTGCAGGCCAGGATGAGCAGGGCGGCTGCCGCGGGCGGATCGAGCGGGAGCAGCAGGACAATGGCGGTCCCCACTGCCGGAACCACGATGAAGTTGACGAGCAGCGCGCGGGCCAGGAGTCCCCTGGCTGCGAAAACGGCCCTCAGGTCCCGCATGCCGGTCACCAGGCCGATGCTCAGCATGGAGAGTGCGAGGAAGAGCAGGAACAGCACTTTCTGGAACGTGTCCAGCAGGAACATGGTGCGACTCCTTGCGCCGCTGCGCGGCGGTATCGCCAGGTGGCTCAGAGCGATCTCGTGATCTCCTCGTCGATCTGGCGCCTGATGTGCTCCTCGGGGCTCACGTCCACCTGCCGGGCGGCCTCGGCAACGGGATTCCGCGCCTTCTGCCCCGCCCCGGCGTCCCGGGCCCTTTCCCCTGCGCGCCGAAGCGTGATCTCCTGCTGGGGAGAAGGCATCCTGATGCCCGCCTCGTCCAGGGCCAGCTTGAGGATGCGCTTGGCCTCGCTGCGCACCTTGCGGAAACTGTAGGTGCGCTGGTCCACCCAGACGTGGAAGCGCACGAGCATGGCATACTCCCCGAATTCCTCGACGCGCATGAAGGGCTCGGGGTCGTGCAGGACTCCGGTCATGCCGGCCAGCGCGCCGCAGCCCACCGCCCGGACGTGGTCGAGGTCTTCCCCGGTATCGACGCCCACGCTGAAGTTGCACTCCCGTTGCGGGTTCCTTGAGTAGTTGACGGTCACGCTCCTGAAGACCTCGGCATTGGGGATGCGCACGTGGTTGCCCTCGTAGGTCATGAGGATGAGCTCGCGCATGCCCATGCGCACCAGCTTGCCCTCGTGCGCGCAGATGTCCACGCGGTCACCCACGGAGAAGAGGCTGCGCGAGGAGAGCAGGAACCCGGCGAGATAGTTTTCGGCGATGTCGCGAAAGGCGAAGCCGAGCGCCAGGCCGATGAGTCCGGCCGCGCCGATGATGGCGCCCACGAGGGCGGCCAGGTCCAGGACGTAGAGGCCCAGGACGATGCCCACGAGGAGCATGAGGCGCGACACGAACGCGCGCAGGAAGTACTGCCGCAGCCGCTTGCCGCTTAAGCGCGAGAAGAGCCAGTCCCAGCGGGCGATGGCCCTGCCCAGGAGCCAGAAGGCGCCGACGACGGCCAGGGCGAGGGCGAGCACGGGGAGCAGGCGCAACAGCCCCTCGATCGCGCTCTCAAGCTTGCGCAGCATGGGCTCGAAACGTATGTCCACCTGGGGCTCGATATGCATCTCGTCCACCACGAACGCCACGCCCTCGAGGCGCGAGGCCAGCCGCTCCGCCTCCTTGGCGCCGGCGAGGTTGTCGGTCCGGCCGGTGAGCCTGACGACACCCCCCCGCGCCTCGGCCCGGATGTCCCGGTAGTCCGGAATGTTCGCAAACACGGCGTTGAGCCGAGATTCCAGCAGCTCGTCCGGCACGGCCTGCAGGGGGATCGCGGCTGGCTGCTCCCCGCCATCATCCAGCTCGCCGAGCACTGGCGGCACATCCTGAGCCGTGATGACGGATGCGGGCATCGCCGTGATGAAGGCCGCTGCGAGCAGCACCGCCAATCTCCAGCGCCTCACCCCATGAGTCCCTCCTGGAACAGACTGCTTTTTAGAGCGTTTTGCACAAGAGCTGGCAGAAACTGGGCAGGGCTTTGCCCTCCCAGACCCTCCCACCAGGGAAATGATTCCCCTGGACCCCCCATTTCAAATGCAATCTGCTCTAGAACAAAGCCTTGAACAGCATCCCGAGGAGCTCCTCGATGGGAATCTCGATGAGCACCAGGGGAAGCATGGGCCCGAGCGCGACAATCACGAGACCGAGCACCTGCCGCAGCGTGAAGGGAAACGGGTGCATCTTGCGTATGATCTCCAGGGTCGTGTCCAGCGCCGCGAGGGTCTGGATGTCCCCGGTGCCCAGGATCGCCGCCTTTTCGTAAGCCTGCCCGTCTATCCACTTTCCGGCGAAGTGCCGGCTGTATTCCGAAACCATGAGGCTGTAGGCATGCACCTGGTCGTATTTGACTGCGAAAAGCGCCCGGCTGAACGTGAGCAGGGGGCCGAACACGACAAACAGACACAGGACGATGTAGAGCACGGCCACGGCAAACAGCGCGGCATGCTGAACGCCCTCATAATAAATCATGCGCTGGGCGAAGCTGGCCGACAGTACACAGGACTGGGCAAAGACGAGGATCTTCAGGGAGGACTGCTCCATCCCGAGGAAGCCGATGCCGCCGGCATAGTCCGCATGCACAGGATAAAGGTGCAGCCTGAGCCGGGAAACCCGCCACAGGAAGAGCGTCCAGACGAGCAGGCGCCAGAGCCAGCGCAGGAGCAGGAAGTGGAACAGCGTCAGGCCGACCAGAACGTTCCACCAGCCGGCCGCGGTCAGCCCGCCGACCGTCCCGTATTGCCAGCTCGTAATGGAGGCGGGCAGGTCGAGCGCGGGCCCGACCATGATTCCGGCGAGGGACGTAAGGAAAAGCAGCAGCTCCGCCAATCTGGAGTCCCGCATGCGCCGGGCCCTTGCCACGATGTCCCTGAAGCGGGGAATCTCGTCCTCCGAGACCATGTTGGAGCGCACGAAGTGGTTGGAGGCCAAGGACCAGCGCTCATCGACAATGGGTTCGGCAAGGATGAGCAGCGGCAACGCAATGAGAAAGCGGACATGGGCCTTGATGGCGAGCAGGAAGGGAACCTGTACGGCGTCACCTGCGAGCAGCCCCTGGACCAGGGAAAGCAGGGCCAAGGGGACCCAGGTTACGGCAATGGCAAGCACCGCCGCCCGCCAGACATCGGCATGTTCCAGGTCCATGAGCCTAGCCCGCAGCAAGGCCTTGTAGAGAGGTCCTCCCTTGAAAAGGGAAAGGCGCATATCCCTGGGGTCGTCCATGGGCCTCCATTCCTCTTGCGAGGGCCTCATGGCCCGCTGCCTGGCGATGAACCCGCCGGCTTCGGGCGCGTTCACGTCCCCATGCGGTCCCGGGCGCAGGGGGCTCGAAGCCCCGCATGGAGCAGGAATCGGGACATGGCGGAGGCGATGGCCACGATTATCCTCATGTGGCGCCTCCAAGGTTTGCAGCTTGCCCAGCGCCGTCCCCTTCCCGGCGGAAGCTCGCGGGGATGCGGCATCACTCCTCCTGCCCGAGCAGCCGGGCGAGATCCTTCAGGCCCTTGATCTCCGCTATGAGGCAGAACCTGAATTCCGGCTCCTTGGCAGCCATGTCCATGGTCAGGAGAACCGTCCGGAAATCCCCCGACAGGACACGCTCGTGGAAATCCTCCTCCCTGGCCCACCATTCCTCGAAGAGGACGCTGCCATCCGTGAGATCCCTGGACAGGCGGCATTCGAGGCATCCCGGAGCGGCCAGGGTCCGCGAGACAAGGGGGCTCAGGACATCCAGGACCTCTGCCAGCTGGTGCGGCGAGAGCTCCATGCGCAGGGATGCCCGGACAATGGCCATACCGTCTCTCCTGTCGTCTGGGAGCGCAGGCGTGGCCGCTGCCCAGACGCTCGTCAAAGAGCAGGAATGCTGCCAACTCCCGCCAGGCAGGATGGCATTCGCAAGTCTCTGTCGAGGTTCGCTTATGTGGCTCGCCGAGCCGGCAGCCAGGGGTAAAAGTGCCGAAACGGCTCGTCAGAATGACGAACGGGCCGCTTGGCGAGCTCTCGCCTTCAGCGGTTGGAGGGCCTCATGATGCCGAAACGCTTCATCTTGGAATGCAGAGTCGTGCGCTTCATGCCGAGCGCCGCGGCGGCGCCGCCTGAGCCGGCGATGCGCCAGCCCGTGCCCTCGAGCGCGCGGAGCAGGGTCTCCCGCTCCAGGTCGTCCAGGCGCCAGGAAGCGGATGGCGCCTGGCTGGCCGGTCCGGCAGGCGCGATGCACAGGAGCGCCCCGCGGGTGGTGATCATGGCTCGCTCAATGATATTGCGCAGCTCGCGCACGTTGCCAGGCCAAGGATATCCCGCGAGACGCTTCAATGATTCGTCCGTTATGTCCGTGATACGCTTGCCCATGCTCGATTCGAAGCCCTTCACGAAATGCCAGACCAGCAGAGGAATGTCCTCGGGACGCTCCCTGAGCGGGGGAAGGTGGATGGGGAAAACGCTCAGGCGGTAGAAGAGGTCGCTGCGAAACGCCCCTTTCGTCACGGCCAGGGCGAGATCCAGGTTCGTGGCGGCCAGAATGCGCACGTCCGTGCGCTGGGTCGCGGAGGAGCCGAGCCGCTCGAAGAGCCCGGTTTCGAGCACCCTGAGCAGCTTGGACTGGAGTTCGCGCGGCAACTCCCCGATCTCGTCGAGGAACAGGGTCCCGCCGTTGGCCAACTCGAAACGGCCGACCATGCGCGTGAGCGCACCCGTGTAGGCGCCCTTCTCGCGCCCGAAGAGTTCGCTTTCGATAAGCGCCGGGGGCAGCGACGCGCAGTTGACCGTGACGAGCGGCCTTCCGCTTCTCTGGCTCAGGCGGTGGATGGCCTTGGCCACAAGCTCCTTGCCCGTGCCGGTCTCGCCCAGGATGAGCACCGTGGCGTCCGTGGCGGCAACCTGCTCCACCTGCTCCAGGACGCGCCGAATGGCCTGGCTCTGGCCCACGATTTCGACATGAGCATGCCGGTGAAGAAGCCCCTGCCTGGACGCGGAGCCCTCCTGCGCGACGGATCTCCTGAGCTGCGGGAACTCCTTGGCGCGTCGCGTGAAATCCTCCTCCAGCCGTTTGCGGCGCAGAGCGCTGACGATCATTTCACCGGCAAGCTGGAGCCTCGAGAGGAGCTCCCGTGGCCAGTCCCGCTCGTGGCGCACCGAGTTGCCGGCCAGGATGTACTCCTCGTCCTGGCCCGTGAGCAGGGGAATGACGAACAGGCTCAGGATACCGAGCTCCTCGCAGGAGCGCCTGTCCATGGCCGCCTCAAGGGGAAGGTCTCTCGCATTCAGCCCCAGGGCCTTGCCGGAGAGGATGCCGCGGGTCAGCCAGGGATAGCGGACCGCGATATCGACATGCTGGGGAATGGGCGGGACGCCCTCTGCCTGGCAGGAAAGGACGATCTGCACGCTGCCGCGATTGCGCTGCAGCACCAGCAACCCGAACCGGTCGAGCTCGAAGAACTCGAGCAGGGTTCGGCAGGCCCAGGCCGCAGTCCGCTCAATGCCGGCCGGCGGCGCGCGCAGCAGCCTGGTCGCCAGATCGGTGAGCAGATGCTCGACGCCTCGCCACTCGTTCGGACCTCGCCGGCACACGGCCGGGTCATTTCCCGGGGGACGCACAGGTTTCATGCCGCCTCCATAGCGGAAGCCGTCTCACCCTCCTGATGCACCCCGAAGGATGCTACTGCAGCCCGAAGCGCAATTCCATATCGGTGACGTTATTATCTGCTCCCTGGCCAGACCGTTCACCACTTCGTCATTCTGACTTCATTTCCCCACCACCGGCACCCGTGGAGGAATCGAGAAACTGAATCGCCAACCTGTAAGGTACGTGAGCCATTTAACTTTTCTTCCGTGAGGGCGGCTGCTTCCAGATGGCAGGCTTCCTGCTCAGGCGCATTCGGGAAAGACATCACGGGAACACAGGGGGTTCACCACCAAGCTCAGCAGGAGGGCTCCATGACGAAACTCAAAGAGTATGAGCCGGGCAGTCACTTCCCGGGCCGCATCGGGCGCACGCTGGACGAGTCCGAGCCTGCCTGGCCGCAGCCCACGCGGGCGCGGGAACAGTCGCCGAATATCATCTTCTTCGTCTGGGATGACGTAGGCTTCGGCCAGATGTCGGCTTATGGCGGGTTCTGCGAGACCCCGACCCTGGACCGGCTTGCGGGACAGGGGCTGCGCTACGCGAATTTCCAGACCACGGCCCTGTGCTCCCCCACCAGGGGTTGTCTGCTCACCGGCCGCAACCACCACACCCTGGGCCTCTCGGCCATAACCGAGCTCTCCCTCGGCTACCCGGCCCACAACGGCTACATGGGATTCGAACATGGTTTCCTCTCCGAAATGCTCCTGGAGCACGGCTACAACACTTTTGCCGCGGGCAAGTGGCACCTCACTCCGCCGGAGGAGACCACCACGGCCGGCCCCTTCCACCGCTGGCCTCTGGGCCGCGGCTTCGAGCGCTACTACGGCTTCCTTGGCGGGGACACCGACCAGTGGCACCCGGACCTGACCCATGACAATCACCCGGTCACGCCCCCGGCCAAGCCGGAGGAGGGCTATCACCTCAACATCGACCTTGCCGACCGGGCGATAGAATTCATCAAGGACGCGAAGGTCAACGCGCCGGACAAGCCATTCTTCCTCTACTACGCGACCGGCGCGGGCCATGCCCCGCATCACGTGGAGAAGCAGTGGATCGACAAGTACAAGGGCCGTTTCGACATGGGCTGGGACGAGTACCGCAAGGCCGTGTTCGAGCGCCAGAAGGCGCTGGGCCTCTTGCCCACAGGGGCCGAGCTCTCGGACCACGACCCCGACGTGCCGGCCTGGGACTCGCTCCCGGAAGAGGCTAGGCGCATGTATGCCCGCCAGATGGAGGTCTACGCGGCCTTCATGGAGCAGACGGACCATCATTTCGGCCGGGTTATGGACTTCGTGGAGACGCTCGGGGAACTCGACAACACGCTGGTCATCGTCATCTCGGACAACGGGGCCAGCGCCGAGGGCGGCGTGCACGGCACCTTCAATGAGGCGCTCTTCTTCAACTCGGTGGAGGAGACGCTCAAAGACAACCTCAAGCACTTCGACGACTGGGGCGGTCCGAACACGTTCCCGCACTACTCCTGGGGCTGGACCTGGGCGGGCGACACCCCCTTCCGGCGCTGGAAACGGGAGACCTACCGCGGCGGCACAAGCGACCCGTGCATCGTCTGCTGGCCCAAGCGCATCCGGGCTCGCGGCGAGGTGCGCCACCAGTACGCCCACGTGACGGACATCGTGCCCACTGTGCTCGCGGCCCTCTCCCTCGATGCGCCGGCCACCATCCGCGGAGTGCCCCAGTCGCCAATCCAGGGAGTGAGCTTCGCCCATACCTTCGACGACGCGAAGGCCCCTACCCGGCACCACACCCAGTACTTCGAGATGTTCGGCCACCGCGCCATTTACCATGACGGCTGGCGGGCGGTCTGCCCCTTCCCTGGCCCGAGCTTCGCCGAGGCCGCCGAGCAGGGGCGCTTCTTCGGCATGCCGCTCAGCGCGGAGATCCTTGACGATCTCGACGCCCACGGCTGGGAACTCTACCACGTGGCCGAGGACCCCTCGGAACGCCGGAACGTCGCCGCCGAGCACCCGGACAAGCTCCATGAAATGGTGCAGCGCTGGTACACCGAGGCGGGCAGGTACGGGGTGCTCCCCCTGGCCTCGGCCGACATGCAGCGCATGAACGTGGCCCGGCCCACCGTGTCCAGGCCGCGCGAGCGCTACGTCTACTATCCCGGCGGTGCGCCCGTGTCCTTTGCGGCGGCCCCGCGACTCTATAACCGCCCGCACAGCATTACGGCAGAGGTGGAGATCCCCGAAGGCGGGGCCGAGGGCGTCCTCATGACTCAGGGCAGCCGAAACGCCGGCTACGCTCTCTACGTCAAGGACGGCCGCCTGCACTACGTGCACAACTACGTCGGGCTGGAGCTGTTCAAGGTCAGCTCCGTGGAGCCGCTGCCCACGGGCAAGCTCAGGCTGCGCTATGAGTTCGAGCCCACGGGCAAGCCGGACTTGCGGTCCGGAAAGGGCTCGCCGGGCCGAGCCCAGCTCTACATGAACGGCACCATCGTGGGTAATCTCGAGATGCCCCTGTCCACGCCGAGCATGTTCGGCGTGCTCGGCGCGAGCTGCGGGTACGCGGCCTACGACTCGGTCATCCCAGAGGATTATGAGGCGCCCTTCCCCTTCTCCGGAAGAATCGACCAGGTGGTCGTCGACGTTTCGGGGGATTTGACCAGGGACGACCAAGCCGAGCTCAAGCGGCTCATGACGCAGCAGTGATGGCGGCAGTGATGGTGGGAAGGAGCCGCCTACAAACCATACGCAACAATCCCTGCCCCTGCGGGAGCGGCCGTAAATACAAGGCCTGCTGCCTGGACAGCAGCGCCGCAGCTCAAGGGATTTGCCGGCAGGTTTCGACGACAGGAACTCAGAATGACGAAGCGGAGTATCTGCGGTTCAGGCTTGGCGCAGTTCTGCTCAGAGCTGTTCCTCAGGGAGGATTCTCAGGAGTGTCGCTGCGCAGCGTCTCCGGAACCTCGTTTCCGGGTCCTTGAGGTACTGCTTTGCAGGGGTCCCCTCCTCCATTGCCTGCCAGACGATCTTCCCTCTTGCGGGCGCAGCGAATGCAAGGAGGTAGCTGTTCCCGGGCAAGGCTGCTTCATCCATGAATGCGGCCACCTGCCGGGCGAGCTCAGGGCTGAACACAAGCAGGCCGGTTTCCGTGTTTTGCACGACGGATCTCGGGTCCAGGTTCATGGAACCGATGAACACGGACGTGCGGTCAAAGACCATGGCCTTCGTGTGCAAGGAAATGGGAACCTGCCGGGACGAAACGGCCCAGTTCTTCTTGAGCGTTAGCGGGTCGGGGGGGAGTTCGCGAAGCTGGACTCCGGATTCGATCAACTCTCTCCTGTATTTCGCATACCCGCTATGCGCCGCCACCACGTCGTTCGTGGCCAGGGAATTGGTCAGGATTCGAACCCGCACGCCTTTGGCGGTCAGTTCGTTCAAATAGGCAATTCCCGCTTTGCCCGGGACGAAGTACGCTACTTCCAGAAGGATCTCCTGCTCGATTCGCTCCCCGTGCCGCCTAAGATGAGAGAGCACTCCGGTGTGCGGGAGGTTTTCCTTGTCAGGGTCATCAACAAAGGATTCGGCCTCGGCCCAGATGAAGCGTTCTCGGGACCGCTCCAGTGCGGCCTGATACTCTTGTGGGGAGTAGTCCAGTGCATAGGGAAAATCGTCCAGGTCCTTGCTTCGCTGCCGTTCCGCAAGGAAGCGTTCGAGTTCTTCCTGTACCGGAAAATGCCTGACCACCGCCCGGACAGGGACAGCCGAGGAACTGTTCCAGAAGGTGTCGAAGCCCTGCGAGATGTCCTGAACAATCGGTCCGATGCTGAGCAGGTCCAAGTCCCTGAAGTTCAGATCAGTTCCAAGCCCAAAGTATTCGTTCCCTATGTTCCGCCCTCCCAAGACGGCGATCGCGTTGTCCATGATGAAGACCTTGTTGTGCATCCTGCGATTGAGCCTTTTGAAATCGAAGAGAAAGTCGATGTACTGGAGGACCCTGCTGGAGAAGGGATTGAACAGACGGATCTCAATGCAGGGATGATGGTCCAGAAGGGCGATGACCCGATCCCGGCCCTTGATGTGCAAATCATCCAGGAGCACCCGGACCCGAACCCCCCTCTGCGCGGCCTTAATCACCGCATCCGCCAGGAGTCGCCCTGTGGTATCGCCCTCCCAGATGAAATACTGCAAGTCGAGCGTTCGTTCGGCGAGTCCGGCGAGACCGTTGCGCATGTTGAACGCGGACCCGGGTTCATCCAGAAGGATGAACCCGGAGTTCCCTCCGTTGCTCCGGATCTGATCCTTAAAAAAGCGCCCGGCAAAGGTTGTTTCCGGCGAGGAGCAGGCCTCGGAAAAATTTCTCTGGAACCTTGTGCGAGCGCCCTTCGACACTGTGGAGAGAGAACTCTTCATAATTCCTCTGTTCACGACCGCCTGAGGATCACGTCATGCAGACCGGCGCGGATTCTGATCGGCAGGTTAGCAATCCCCTCACCGTATGCATCCGTTATTAAGCGTACCCATTTGGCTCGTCACATTTTGCTCCTTGGCAGCCTCCGGTCAGTCGGCAGGAGGGGCTTCCGGAAGCCTCTGAGCAGAATCTCTGCCAACGCCGCCGTGCGGTATTGGGCTCTGAACAGGCTGGAACTGTTCGATTTCTTTCCTGCCTGCGGGCCACGCCTCACGGTGCGTGACGAAAGGAGGTCAGAATGACGAAACGGAGTTTCGGCGGATTTGGTTTGGCGTGAACCTCCTCAGAGCTGATGCTCCGGGAAGATTCTCGGGAGTGACCCTGCACAGCGTCTCCGGAACCTCGTTTCCGGGTCTTGAGATGAAGAACTCGCTGCTGGTTTATCTTTTCTATCTACGCTGAATAATTTTCGGAATAACGAAAATATGAGAGTTCTGGCTGGTGTAATTACCAAGGCTGCCGTCAGGGTGAAGAACCCGCATCGGCGGCATCGGGGGGGCGATGCGTTTTCCATCGAGTATCCTGCTGGCCATGCTTCTCGCGCTGGCGGTCAGCCCGCTTGCCTGGTGCCAGGACCCCGAGGACGTGAAGACAGCGGAGGACCTGATCAACCCCATCGCCGAGGTCGATGTCCTGACCTTCCTGGTCGACCAGAACTGGAACTTCGGTCCTGAAGAGGAAGGCTCGGTGGGGACCCTGACCTTCATACCGCGGCTTTCGTTCAGGCTCAGCGAAGACTGGTTTCTGAAAACCAGGACCATTCTGCCCTTTGTCTGGCAGAACGACCTGCCGCTAAAAGGCATGGACGATACCGGCTTGAGCGACATGAGGACCGCCCAGTACCTGTCCCCGGCACGGCTTACGCCCGGGGGCTGGGTCTGGGGCGTGGGTCCGGTCTGGCTTTTACCCACGGCCACCGAGGACACCCTGGGGCTGGACAAGTGGGCTGTCGGACCGAGCGCAGGGGCGTTCAGATACGTCGGGCCATGGCTCTACGGCATGCTGGCCGACCAGTTCTGGTCATTCGCGGGTCCCGGCGAGCGGGAGGTCAATCTCACAGTTCTGCAGCCGCAGGTGACCTACGTCGCCCCGACCCTGACCTCCTTCACGCTTTCGACCGACGCCACCTACGATTGGGAGTCCGAGCAGTGGCTCGTGCCCCTCAACTTCCGGGTCAGCCAGCTCGTGAAGCTGGGCGGCGTGCCGTTCCAGGTCGGGATAGGAGGCCGCTACTGGCTCGAATCGCCCGAGTTCGGCCCCGAAGGCTGGGGCTTGCGGGCGCAGCTCTCCATCTTGCTGCCGTGATGGGATTGCCGCCACGGCCCGACCCCCGGCGAAGCCGGCGCGGGAGCACCTTCAACCGAGGAGAAGAGCGATGCGCATCATCATTGCGTTAGGACTGCTCATGGCCCTGGCTTTTCCCCAGGCGACACTGGCGGCGGATGACGCGGAGTGGACCTTCACCGTCGCACCCTATGCCTGGTTCGCCGGCATCAATGGCGATGTCACGGTGAAGGGTCGGGCCGTGGATGTGGATACGAGCTTCTCCGATCTCTTCGACTCCCTCGACTTCGGCTTCCTGGGCTACCTCGAGGCGCAGCGGGGCAGATGGGGAGTCTTCGCGGACTTGAACTACCTCGATTTCTCCCTGGATCGCGAGGCGACCAAGAGCGGCGCGGCCATAAATGCCGAGCTCGATTTGACCCAGTGGATCGTCGAGTTCGGCGGGTTGTACAACTTCTTCAAGCAGGAGATCGGCGGAGCAGGCAGTGAGCAATGGATCGTTGCCGATGCCTATCTCGGCGGCCGCTACTGGGACGTGGACAGTGATCTCGATGTCGAGATCGCTGTTCCCGGTGGCGCAATGCAGGCGGAGTTCAGCCAGGATGCGAGCTGGGTCGACCCCATGGTCGGGGCGCGGCTCCAGGTGGACCTCCCGAAGCGCTTCCTCGTGCACCTGCGCGGGGACATCGGCGGCTTCGGCATCGGCGAAGCCTCGCATTTCTCCTGGAGCGCCATGGGGCTCCTGGGCTACCGGCTGGCCGACTGGGCCACGGTATTGGCCGGGTACAGGACTCTCAGCGTGAACCGGGAGGACGATTTCGATACCGACTTGACCATGCGCGGGCCCATCGCGGGCGTGGCCTTTACCTTCTGAGGGGGCAAGGGAGGCACCGGCGAGCACCCCCCTGAAGGGCAGACCGGCCAACCGGGATTGGCTGGATATCGATATGCAAAAGCCTCCTCAGGCGGCCTGGACGTCGGCGTCCGGACCGGGGAAGGGGCGTTCGCCGTGGATGGCGAGAGCGTCGACTGCTGGCGGCGCTCCCGATCTCCTTTCGCTCCTGCTTGCCTGCATGGACCCGCAAGCGCTCGAGGATTTCCGCCACAGCAAGGGCTGGAGGTCCAGGCGAACGCACTCGCGGCCTGGTCGATGCGGCCAGGGCGTGCCGCTGAACACCAGGAACATCAAGGATTTCATTGCGGCTTTCATGCTCGGCCGGAAGGGCTCACCCTCGACCTGCACCCGGAGGGCACCAGAGTCACCACGCCGGACCCAACCGAGTAGCCGGCCCGCGAAAGCTGCGGCCGCTTCGTCATTCTGACTTCCCCTCGTCACTACGCACCGCCCCATGAGCGGGCGGCCCGGACATCCGATCCAAAATTTCAAGGAATTCCAGCTTAACCCAGGGCCTG
This sequence comes from Desulfocurvibacter africanus subsp. africanus DSM 2603, assembly GCF_000422545.1. Taxonomy (NCBI): domain Bacteria; kingdom Pseudomonadati; phylum Thermodesulfobacteriota; class Desulfovibrionia; order Desulfovibrionales; family Desulfovibrionaceae; genus Desulfocurvibacter; species Desulfocurvibacter africanus. The sequence goes on along the minus strand of NZ_KE383873.1, from coordinate 275,091 downwards.
TCGGCTGGGAGTTCCGTTGGCAAAGATTCTGCTCATGGGCTTCCAGGCAGGCCAACCGGTGAACCCGTGGCGCTGACAAGGAGCCGAATGCGATGCAGGGAACGATCATGCCTCCGCCCGCCTTCCACGTCATGGCCAAGCCCACGGGCGCGCGCTGCAACCTGCGCTGCGACTACTGCTTTTTTCTCGATAAGAGCCGGCTCTACCCGGGCGGCACCTTCCGCATGTCCGACGAGGTCATGGAGAGCTACATCCGGCAGACCATCGCCGCGCACAAGGTGCCCCATGTCACAATCGCCTGGCAGGGCGGTGAGCCCACGCTCATGGGCCTCGACTTCTTCGAGCGCGCCGTGGCCGTGGAGCGGGAGAGCGCGCCGCCGGGTTGCGTGGTCGAGAACACGCTCCAGACCAACGGGGTGCTGCTCGACGAGCACTGGTGCCAGTTCCTGGCCGAGCACCGCTTCCTCGTGGGCCTGAGCCTGGACGGCCCCAGGCCCATGCACGACGCCTTCCGCCACGACAGGCAGGGGCGCTCGGTCTTCGACCGCGTGGTGCGGGCTGTGCGGCTCATGCAGAAGCACGGGGTCGAATTCAACATCCTGTGCACGGTGAATGCGGTCAACAGCCGCCAACCGCTTGAAGTCTACCGCTTCCTCCGCGACGAGCTGAAGACGCCCTATCTCCAGTTCATCCCCATCGTGGAGATCCAGGACGACGCCGAGCCCAGGCAGGACGCCCGCGTCACGGCGCGCTCGGTGAGGCCGAAGCAGTATGGCCGATTCCTGAGCGCCATCTTCGACGAGTGGGTGCGCCGCGACGTGGGCCGGATGTTCGTCCAGTTCTTCGACGGCGCGCTGGCCGCCTGGCTCCGGGGCCGGTCGACCCTCTGCGTGCTCCAGCCCGAGTGCGGCCAGGGCGTGGCCCTGGAGCACACCGGCGACCTCTACTCCTGCGACCACTTTGTGGAGCCGGAGCACCTCCTGGGCAACATCCTCGAGACTCCGCTGGCCGAGCTGGTAGGCTCGGAGCGGCAGCGCGCCTTCGGCAGGCGCAAGGCATCCAACCTGCCCCGTTTTTGCCGGGAGTGCGCCTGGCTCTTCACCTGCCACGGCGAGTGCCCCAAGAACCGTATCGCCCGGACCCCGGACGGCGAGCCGGGGCTCAACTATCTCTGCCCCGGCCTGCAGGCCTTCTTTCGCCACGTGGACCGGCCCATGCGCATCATGGCCGGACTCCTGCGCCAAGGGCGCGACGCAGGGGGCGTCATGACCATCCTGGCCGCGGAAGAGGCCGCGGCGCAAGGCGAAAAAACCGGGCGTAACGCTCCCTGCCCCTGCGGGAGCGGCCGTAAATACAAGGCCTGCTGCCTTGGAAAGGAGGACCATGTATGGCCAAGGACAAGCCGAACATCCTCGTCATCTGGGGTGACGACATCGGCATCACGAACCTGAGCTGCTATTCGGACGGCCTCATGGGCTACCGGACGCCCAACATCGACCGCATCGCCAAAGAGGGCATGCGCTTCACCGACTACTACGGCCAGCAGAGCTGCACGGCGGGCCGGGCCGCCTTCATCACCGGGCAGAGCCCCTACCGTACCGGTCTGACCAAGGTCGGCATGCCCGGCGCGGACATCGGCCTCATGGCCGAGGACGCCACCATCGCCGAGCTGCTCAAGCCCCTGGGCTACGCCACGGGCCAGTTCGGCAAGAACCACTTCGGCGACAGGAACAAGTACCTGCCCACGCTGCACGGCTTCGACGAGTTCTTCGGCAACCTTTACCACCTCAATGCCGAGGAGGAGCCGGAGCACATCGATTACCCGCCGGAGTCGGAATTCCCAGGATTCCACAAGCAGTTCAAGCCACGGGGGGTCATCCACTCCTGGGCAACCAATGAGGACGACCCCACCGAGCACGAGCGCTGGGGCAAGGTGGGCAAGCAGAAGATCGAGGACACCGGCCCGCTGACCAGGAAACGCATGGAGACCTGCGACACGGAGTTCTTGGCCGCGGCGCAGGACTTCATCAAGCGGGCCCACGGCGAAGACAAGCCCTTCTTCGTCTGGCTCAATACGACCTGGATGCACTTCCGGGTGCACCCGCCCGAGGAAATCCGCGGCCAGGCCGGCCGCTGGCAGTCGGAGTACCACGACGCCATGGTCGAGCACGACAAGCACGTGGGCAAAATGCTCGACTACCTCGACGAGCTGGGCATCGCCGAGGATACCCTGGTCTTCTATAGCACGGACAACGGGCCGCACATGAACACGTGGCCAGACGGGGCCATGACCCCGTTCCGCAACGAGAAGAACTCCAACTGGGAGGGCGCCTTCCGCGTGCCCGCCGTGGTGCGCTGGCCGGGCCGCATCCCCGCGGGCGTGGTCTCCAACCAGATCATGGCCCATCAGGATTGGCTGCCCACCTTCCTTGCCGCGGCGGGCGAGCCCGGCATCGTGGACAAGCTCAAGGCGGGGCACGCGGCCGGCGACAAGCACTTCAAGCTGCACATCGACGGCTACAACTTCCTGCCCTACCTCACGGGTGAGGCGGAGAAGGCGCCGCGGCCCGGCTTCATCTACTTCTCGGATGACGGCGACCTCGTGGCCCTGCGCTACGACAACTGGAAGACCGTCTTCGCCGAGCAGCGGATCCGGGGAACCGTCCAGATCTGGGCCGAGCCCTTCGTATTCCTGCGCTTCCCCAAGATATTCAACCTGCGCACAGATCCCTTCGAGCGCGCGGACGTGACCTCGAACACCTACTGGGACTGGGTCATCGACCACGCCTACATATCCTATGCGGGGCAGGCCATCGTCACGCGGTTCCTTGAGACCTTCAAGGAGTTCCCCCCGCGCATGAAGCCGGCCTCGTTCACCATCGACCAGGTGCTGGAGAGGGTGAACGATTCCATCGTGTCCAAGTATTGAGTTGCAGTCAGGGCCTGGACGGGAGCGCCGCCGCTCCCGTCCAGGCGAAGCGCCGCTGCAAGGGGTCCTCCGAAATCCGGTCCAGCCTCACGGGTGGACCGGATTTCGGGTGGACCCATGTTGATACGAAAACAGGGAAGGCCCTGCCCTCCCCTGCCCTTACTCGCCAGGGCCAGTCAAAATAGAGCAGATTGCTTTTAAGACGCCTGCTCCGGCGCCCGCGGCGCAAGTGAATTGCGCCTGCGCCTACTCGGCGGCAAGCCATGCCGACGCATGGCTTGCAGAGCATTTTCGAAAGCAAAATGCTCTAAGAGCAGATTGCTTTTAAAAACGCACGCTTCGGCGTTGACGGCGCAAGTGAATTGCGCCTACGCCTACGCGGGGCTTGCAGTGTATTTTCAAAAGCAGAATGCTTTAAATTTCTGCTCCTTCCGGGAATTCCGCGGGTGAGCCCTCAGACGCGTCTCGGAAGGTTCTGCTTTTTTCATGAATACAAGCTATTGATACAAACGGGCGCTTCCATGCAACGCAGCAGAATCGGTCACGATGTTAATGAAGCGCCTTCGCTGGGTACATGCATTGCGCTCGCAATAACACACGTACTCGTGATTTTCGACGGGATTATCTTTATTCCGAATGTACTCGGCAAGACGCTGAATGTTCCTGCGGACACGCTTCAATTCATCACATTTGGCACCATTCTCGTTGCTGCCGTGTTCACCTTTTTGCAGAGCCGGAGGCGATTCGGCATTGGGGCGGGCTTTATCCTTTTTGTCGGCTCGTACAGCGCCTTTCTGGTTTGTTCGATAGATGCTGTGCGCATGGGCGGTTTTGCAACCCTGGCCACCATGTCCTTGCTCACAGTGCCGATCATTTTTCTCTACACATACTTTATCCGCTTTTTCCGGCACATCATTACTCCGGCAGTGGGCGGCGTGGTCATTCTGCTGGTTGCCGTGTCCCTTGTTCCCATAGGTTTGGAGATCTGGACGGGCACGCAAGTCATGACGCCGGACATGTCCTTTTCCAAACTGTGGGTCGGGTGCGTGACGGCTGTTGTCCTCACGCTGTGCATGCTGTTTGGCAACACGGCTCTTAAGCTTTGGAGCCCTTTCATTTCTATCGCATGCGGATATGTTGCCGCTGCCTTGGCTGGCCTTCTGCACTTTGAACACACCCTCTCCGCAGCCTGGTTCGGACTTCCTCCGCTGGCCTGGCCGGGAATAGAAACAAACATCACCACTGCCCATTTGCCCCTTTTATTTGCCTTCAGCATGGCCATGCTGGCCAGTATGATTGAGAACACCGGCAACATAATGCTCGTACAGCAAATATCCAAAAGGGATTTCCGGCGTGTCTCGTATGATGCGGTTCAGGGCGGGCTGTACTGTGACGGGCTCAGCAAGGTTGCCAGCGGGCTGCTGGGTACGGCAGTTCCTTCCATCTACTGCGACAACCTTCCACTCATAGAAATCACCGGTGTGGCCTCACGCCGTATTGGTGCCTGTGGTGGTGCTGTCTTGCTGGTGCTTGCATTCATGCCCAAGGTTGGGGGTTTCATGCTCGATATGCCCGGTGCAGTCCTGGGCGGCCTGCTGATAGTTATTGCAGCCTTGCTTTTTCATGCCGGTATCGGGCTGTTGACCATAAACAAGCTGAGCAACCAGCATGGCCTTATTCTCGGCTTGTCTCTGTCGGTGGGGATTGTTGCAGAAAGCGGATCTTATTTTGGCAACATCATGCCTGAAGCCTTGGCGCCGATTATGGGCAACAGCGTTGCGCTTGGCGGCTTTACCGCATTCATGTTGAGCATAATCGCCTACCTGATGCCAAAACGTTCCGTGCAGGGGACATTCAAGCCTGATGTGTCGGAGTTGCCCAAGCTGCAAGAGATGCTGTTGCATGGGAAAAAGAAACTCCTCTTGTCAGAAACAGAACTCGACACGCTGATGCTCTGCTGTGAGGAAGTCTTTTGCCATATGCTGGAAGGAGATCCTGACGATCAGGAACGGTACCTGACTTTCCGGATATCCAAAGTAGAAGACAGGTATTTCACCGAGGTTGTCTGTGGCCATAAGATGGATGACATAAACAACTTTGCCGTTCCGGACAGCTTCTTCAGCGCTAAACCCGAGGAACTGAAGCAGTTGGGCATGATCCTGTTTTCAAAGTTTGCGCGTGACGTAAAACATCTCGAAATATCAGGCTATTCATTCATATCCTTTGTTATTTAAGCCGGCTTTGCACATTGGACTTTAGTCCATTTTGCTTTTGAAAATGCTCTGCAAGCCGTGCCTCGGCCTGGCTTGCCGCCGTGTAGGCGCAGGCGCAATTCACTTGCGCCCAGGCCGGAGCAGGCGTCTTAAAAGCACTCTGCTCCAGGATATCCGGCTTTATGCAGGCGGGCTGACCGGCAACTCCAGTCAGAACGTACATCCCGCACCAAGGGCTGATGTCAGGTACACTCTTCCCGCATGACCTGACTTCCTGAATAACCGCTTGGCCCAGCCGGGACTCAGGCAGCCCACAAGGCCCTCAGGCCCTCCTGCATGGCCCAATTGCAAGAAGGGGCAGGCGGGGCGAAATTTCTGTAAGCAATCAGAATGGCGATAAAAACAATTCACCATAAGAAGGTGTGACGCTATTGTCGTAAGCTACCCGGGAGTATGAGTGCGAAGCTTGCGCAACCAATCGCCCTTGAATCCAGATAAATCCAGGCGGGATGCTTGGCTCGGAAGAGCCGTGCGGAGGCTGACGAGCTTTCTGCTAATTTCCTTGTGGACAGCCAGCCTGTCCTCCTGTCTTGCCATGGAGCAGCCGGACCCCGCCGGGCAGCAGGCAGCGCTCTTCGGCGACGACCGCGTGGACAGCCAAGCAGCCGGAAGCATCTATGAACTGCAGGCGGCGGTCATGAGCGCAGCCGACTCGTATGCCGGCACCATGGCCAATGTTTTCACCTCCTTTGCCAATGCCGTGGGTACCGAGCAGGCGCGTCTGCATGCAGCCATGCGCAAGGCCTATGGAACGATTGCCGCCGTCGAGATCGCCGCCGGGCCGTATCCGGGCGGGGCCCTGCTCGATCTCGTCGTGCTCATCACCCTCAACCGCATGGTCTGGGAGGATCACTGGTCCCGAGTGTACGGCCGGGCCGCCAAGCCAGTGCTTGCGGCATTCCGCGCTCAGGAGCGGAAGATCTGGAGCTTGGCCGGGCGCTACCTCACCTCCGAGCAGCAGGGTGATCTGCGCGAGCTTCTGCTTGCCTGGCATGCGGAAAATCCCAAGCTGACCGGAGTCAACTACATTCGCTTCAGCGACTTCGGCGAACTCGGCCTCAAGCCCACCATGCGCGAGCTTGCCAAGCCTGGAGGGGTTTTCGCGACCATGCGCGAGGCGACCGCGATCGCCGGGGACATCAAGGTGACCCTGGATCGGGCGATGTATCTATTCTCGCGCCTGCAGCTTGCGGCCAATTTCCAGCTTGAATTCGCGCTGCTCCAGGCGGTGACCACCCCGGAGATCCGCTCTCTGCTGGAGGGCGCCGAGAACTTCCAAAAGCTGGGAAAACGGTACGCAGGCATCCTCGAACAGCTTCCGGAAGAAATGGATGAAATAGTCCAGAGCACCTTGGATAATGCGCTCCGGCAGATCGGCCGGGAGCGGGAGAACACCATCGTTCAAGCCTTGAGCGGCCTCACGGATCTCCAGGCGCAGACGCTCATCAAGATCAGCGAAATGATCCGGGAGGAGCGCAGCCAAGCCATCGCGCAGGCCCTGCAAGGCATTGAGTCCCGTCAGCGCGAGATGACCGAGGAGGCGCAGAAGCTGGTCCTCGAAACTGGCGACGAGTTGCGCAAGACCATTAACCACGCAGCACTCCTGCTCCTCGGACTGCTGATCTGCCTCTTTGCGCTGCTTTATGCCTACAAGGCGGCAATCCGCAGGAAGAGCTAGGCAGCATGGCGTCGCGCATATGGAGCGATGCGGACAACATGGGGTCGGTATCCGACCTTCACTGATTCAGAAGATCGTCTATAGTGCCTTCTTGGTGGTCGTTGTAAACAGGGGAGCAGCGGGTTGTCCGAACAGAAGAGTCGCAGCCATGCCCTAACCTGTACTGGCTCGGATGGAAGCATGGGCGATCCCGTCAACCCGCGGAGGGTCACGCCAGGAGGGGTTTGCACCGCGCTAGGCATCCTTATCCTCCTGGCGGGCTGCGCCGCGGGAATTGGCGTGGAGCCCGTCTCCCTGGACAAACGATTCGAGCAGCTGGACAGGAGCGCGCTGACGGACACGCTTCCCAGTGAACGGACGCTGCTCGTCCTCCGCCAGGAGGAGCTGCTGAAGAAATGGAAGCATGCCCCGGACGCGGCTCTGTCCGCGCTTTCGGAAAAGGTGCTTGCTCATCCGGACAGGAAGCTGGCCTTTGCGGTGTCGGAGCTGTGCTTCTTGCAAGCAGAGAAGCTCTCCAGGGATTCCAGGGAAAGGCTTGCGCTTCTGCTTTCAGCCGCATTCTATTCGTACAATTACCTTTTTGATCCTGGACTGGGAGAGCCGCCAAGCCCCTATCAGCCGCAGACCACATGGGCTCTTGAACTCTACAATCGATCTCTTGCGCAAGCGGTCAAGCTGATCAGGTCACGCGGCATCCGCCTCAAGGAGGGCTGGGAGCTCCCCATGATCGCGGGAGTCCTGACGGTTTTGAGCAAGAGGACCGAGCTGAGCTGGAAGCCGGAGGAATTCGATGAACTCCATCTGGCATACGAGTTCAAGGTCACGGGCCTGGACGAGCATCATGGGGAGCACGGCATCGGCGCCCCCCTGATCGCCGTCCGCCTTCAGGACAGGCCAGGGAGCAATCAGCCTCGGGCCTCCAGGGATGTATTTCGCTCACCTGTCGTGCAGACCTATCCGGCAACCATCGTCGTCAGCTTCACTCCCTGGCTAAGCGGGATCAGAGACTCTGGCGGACGCTTTCTGGCTGACATCACGATGCACGATCCCATGAGGACGAAGGACATCGCCATAGGGGATGCGCGGATTCCTCTCGAGGCGGACCTGAGCACTCCGCTGGCCTACATGATTCAGGAAGGCCCTCGGTTGCGCGGTGTCCAAGGGCTCCTCAAGGTGAACACCTGGCACAAGGTTCAGGGGCTATACACCCTGCAACCCTACCAACCCGACAGGATTCCGATAGTCTTCGTCCATGGGCTCATGTCCAAGCCCGCGACGTGGCTGCCCATGTTCAACAGCATCCTTGGCGATCCTGTCCTCAGAGGAAGCTACCAGTTCTGGTTCTATCTGTATCCCACCGGGAACCCGCTCCTCTATTCTGCCAGTCAGCTGCGCGCGACGCTGCTGAAAGTCCGGGCAATGCATGATCCGGAGGGGCGCAGTCCCTACTTCAACAACATGGTCGTGGTGGGGCACAGCATGGGAGGGCTGATTGCCAAGCTCATGGTCCAGAACGGAGGCGAGCCGCTCTGGCGCACCATTTCGGAGACGCCTTTCTCCAACGTGCGGTGGGATGCGGATGACCGCAGGATCATCGAGCAGGCGTTCTTCTTCGAGCCGCTGCCGTTCATCTCGCGCGAGATATTCCTCGCGACGCCGCACCGTGGCTCGACCTGGGCGGACCACCGGATCGGGCTGTTCGGCGCAACCCTGGTCGATCTTCCGGCCAAGCTCATCGAGTCCACCACGTCGCTCTTCTCGGCGCTCGTGACGATGCCGTTCTCCCGGCGATTTGCCGAGGAGGGGTCCCTGCAGCTCAGACGGATTCCCACGGGCATCGACGGCCTCTCCCCATCAAATCCTGTTCTCGGGTATCTTGCCAATGCCCCTTTGCGCGAGGGAGTCCCGTACCACAGCATCATCGGCGATAAGGAGGCTGCCGGGCTCAAGGGAGGAACCGATGGCATCGTGCCCTATGCGAGCGCCCATCTCGATGGCGCGGCCTCGGAAATCGTCGTCCATTGCGGCCACTCCGTGCAGGCATCCCCCCAGGCCATACGGGAGGTGATGCGAATCCTTCATGAGCACTTGCTGGCCACGGGGTTGGAGCAACCCTGAGCAGAGGCCGCTTGGCGGCGCGTCGCCAGAGCAGATTGTTTTTAGAGCATTTTGCATTTGACCTGAGAGAGGGCACGACCCTCTCTCAGACTCTCTCCCGCCAGGGAAATGATTTCCCTGGACCCTCATTTCATTTGCAAAATGCTTTAAGACGCCCGCGCAGGCCTAGGCGCAAGTGAATCGCGCCTGCGCTTTTCAGGTCGGGAAGGCTGATCAACGGTCACTTTGATCCAATATCTCATCAACCGGGCTGACCGCCAGGAAGGCCGCGCGAGAACGCTCGCTCGTGCTGAGCTGGGTGAAGCGGATAGGCCTGCTCGGATCATCCGTGCCGGTGTAATTCTTGATGCCGGCCCGGTTGACTGCCAGGGTCGTGTCTTCGAAGCGAAGCATGTCCCCCGGACTGGAAAAGATAGCCTCGACAAGCGTCAGGTAGTCCTTGAGATCGCTGAATTCCGATTTCAGCCTGGCGATTTCCTCATCAAGATGCGCCATTGTCTTCCCGCCCGCGTTCAGATCCCTTTCGACCTCGCCATGCTCCGCCAGGGCTTGGCCAAGCCCCTTTACCTTGAGCTGCACTATCTTCAGTTCATAGCCCAGCGAAGTGCGCTCGCGCTCCAAATCCTCAAGCTGCCTTCTCGTTTCAAGGATGCGCGCGGATGCAAGCGAGGCCAGCAATTCGAGGGCGAGGCGGATCATTTGATCGTTGGTCTCCTGGAGTGTGATCCCCGGCGCCACGCAGCGGTGATCGCTGAAGGTGACGACCTCCTGCGGCACATCCCGGCGGATCAGATCACCCACAAGGGTGCTCCCGTACACCAGATCCTCTCTCCTGCTCATGGTCAGAAGGAAGTAGACTTCCCGGCAATCGGGCCTGTCTGCCGCCGCGCGCAGGGCGGGGTCCTTGCGGAGCAAGCTCTCGAGCTGCTCGACCGAGGTGAAGCAGGCGTTCACGAGCGGATCGGATACCCAGGTTGCTTTCCCAAGGAGAACCGGGCCATGGAAGCGTCTGACGGCTTCCTCGAAATAGCTGGTCGAGCGTGCGATGGCCGGCATCAGCTGCTTTTTATAGCCGCGAACCGCCTTGATCTTCGGCGTGGCCGTCAGCACGACCCTCTCGGTCATCTCCGCCAGAAAGGCTTGCTGATCCGAACCCCCCTTCGGGCCCGCGGAGCGGAAGAAAGCAGAGAGTGATTCCACCAGGTCACGCACTGCCACCTGATACCTCCAAAGCCGTCAACGCTCCCCTATGGGAATATCCGCCGCGCAGTTCTGATGGATGCCACCACCCAGGCGGGACAGCGGCTTCACACCCCAGATGGTTTGGCAGTATTCGCGAATGGCCCTGTCCGAGGAGAATCGTCCGGAGCCCGCCACGTTGCGGATGGATCTGGCACTCCATGCGTCCTGGTCGCGCCAGGCCGCATCGACGCGCTCCTGGCAGGCGCGATAGCTCTTGAAATCAGCCAGGAGCATGTACTCGTCCGAATACAACAGGTTATCCACCAGCGGCCGGAACAGCGAACCGTCCCCGTCGCCGAAGAAGCCCGAGGAGATGAGTTCAAGGGCCTCGCGCAGGGCCGGATCGCCGTCGAGGCAGCTCCCCGGCGAGTAGCCACCCGCCTTGGCCTCGGCCACTTCCCGCGCGGAGAGGCCGAACAGGAAGAAATCCTCCCCGCCGACCGCTTCGAGGATCTCGACGTTGGCGCCATCCAGGGTTCCGATCGTCAGCGCGCCGTTCATCATGAACTTCATGTTGCCCGTTCCCGAGGCCTCCTTGCCTGCCAGGGATATCTGCTCCGACAGGTCCGCCGCGGGGTAGATCGTTTGGCCAAGGCCCACGTTGAAATTGGGCAGGAACACCACCTTCAGCCGATCCCGCGTCGCCTGGTCCCTCTCCAGAACCCTGGAGACGCCATTGATGAGCCGGATGATCAGCTTGGCCATGTAGTAGCTCGGCGCGGCCTTGCCTGCGAAGATGAACGTCCTTGGCGGCAGGTCGGTGTGCGGCTCGTTCTTCAGCCGCAGGTAGCGGCTGACGATGTGCAGCACGTTCAGGTGCTGCCGCTTGTACTCGTGGATGCGCTTGACCTGGACATCGAAGAGCGAGTTCGGATCCACGTCCAGTCCGGTGCGCTCTTTCACCACTTGGGCCAAGGCGGACTTGTTGGCGCTCTTGATCTCCCTCCAGCGGGCCCTGAATCCGGCGTCGCCCGCGTATGCCGCAAGGCGGCCGCTGGTGGCCTCCCACTCCCGGACCCATTCCGTGCCGAGGCTCTTGTCGAGCAGCGCGGCAAGCCTGGGATTGCTCAGCCCCAGCCATCGCCTGGGCGTGACGCCGTTGGTCACGTTGCGTATCCGCTCCGGCCACAGGGCGTGGAAGTCCTCGAGCACTGTGGACTTGAGCAGCTCCGTGTGCAGCGCGGCCACGCCGTTGACCGCATGGCTGCCCACGCAGGCAAGGTGAGCCATGCGCACGTAGCGCTCGCCGCTCTCGTCGATGAGCGACAGTCTGGACACGAGACCTTCGTCGCCAGGACGCATGGCGCGCACCATGTCGAGGAAGCGGCGGTTGATCTCGTAGATGATCTCCAGATGGCGCGGCAGGATGCTGCCAAACATGCCCACGGGCCAGCGCTCCAGCGCCTCGGATAGCAGGGTGTGGTTCGTGTAGGCGAAGGTCTTTTGCGTCGTTTCCCAAGCCGTTTCCCAGTCGAGCCCGTGCACGTCCACGAGGAGCCGCATGAGTTCGGCCACGGCGATGGCCGGATGCGTGTCGTTGAGCTGGACAGCGTAGGTTTCATTGAAGGCCTGGGGCGCCTTTCCCTTGAACATATGGATGCGCAGCATGTCCTGCAGCGAGCAGGAAGCGAAGAAGTACTCCTGCCTGAGCCGCAGCCGCTTGCCGGATTCCATCTCATCGACAGGATAGAGCACCTTGGTCACGTTCTCGGATTCGATCTTGCCCAGCACGGCACCCATGTAATTGCCCATGTTGTACGTGGCGAGATCGAACTCCTCGACCGCCTCGGCCCGCCAGAGCCGCAGCGGTATGGTCAGCTGGGATCTGTAGCCCGGAATCGGAATGTCGCAGGCGATGCCGCGGATGACCTGTTCCGGCTCCCAGCGCGCACAGTAGCGCCCATGCGTGTCGGTGTAAGAGATCGTTCGGCCGCCAAAGCCCACCTGGTAGGCCATGTCTGGCCTCACCAGTTCCCAGGGCGAACCCATGCGCAGCCATCTGTCGGCTTTCTCCACCTGCCAGCCGTCGACGATGGCCTGGGAGAAGAGACCGAATTCGTAGTGAATGCCGTAGCCGATGGCCGGAACATCGAGGCTTGCCAGCGAATCCAGGTAGCAGGCCGCCAAACGGCCAAGGCCGCCATTGCCCAGCCCCGGCTCGATCTCCTGGCCCATGATTTCATCCAGGTCTAAACCGCTTACCGCGAGCCCTTGCCGCGCGGCCTCGGTCAGCTCCAGGCACAGGAGATTGTTGCCCAGCTGCGGCCCGACAAGGAACTCGGCGGAAAGATAGGCCACAATGCGAAAATCTTGCTCCACAAGGCGCTGCAGTGTGGCCACATACCGGTGGAGCATCCGGTCTCGCACGGCGAGGGACGTGGACATGGCAATGTCATACATGGACGCGGTGCGTCTGACCTTGCCCTGTGAATAGTAAAGATGGTGGCAGAAATCTCTGCTGATTGCGCCGGGCGTATTCTCGATCATCACTGCAGGATCAATTTGAGAATCATGGGCCATGCCAGCACCTCTCGCTATATGAGGCACACGTAAGGAACCAGTAGACCAAGTAGAAGGCTCGTGGTTGCCGGCGGCATATTATTAATGTGCCACAAATAGCTAATGATGCCCCATGACGCCCTGAGCCGTTGCTTACCAACTTGCGGAGGATATAGAGGCAGCTTTCCTGCCCCAAGGCATTTTGCTTTTGAAAATGTTCTACAAGCAATCGGCCCTATAGCAGATTGCAAAAGAAACCAGAAAATGAGGGTCCAGGGAAATCATTCCCTGGCGGGAGAGAGCCTGAGAGAGGGCAGCGCCCTCTCTCAGTTCAAACGCAAATCGCTCCAAAAGCCTGCTGGAGGCTGCCGGTGTCGGACCACATGCTCCAGTGGCGCCGGCAGGGAGGCGGCAATGCCGGACGACCCTGCCCGAATTTCACACGCTCCTCACATCGAACCACTCTCGGCAATTGCCGGGCCTGGATCTCCCTTCCTGGCCGTAATAATTGGAATTGACACGAACAAATATTTCAATAATCCTGAACACATGAAGACAAATCGCAAGCACGCCAGTGTGGTTCACAATGCCCTTGAGCATTGGAACCGCGCGGGACTTCTCGATGACACGACGGCACTGGCGCTTCAACAGGATATTGAAGTCATTTCTTTCGATTGGAAGAGATTGGCAAAGTATTCTTTCTGGATTGCCTTGATCTGCATCGTGACCGCCATTGGCGCTGCCCTTGCCGACGATGTGTTGCTCGCGCTTCTAGAGTCTCTTTTCGATGCGCCCTACAGCGTAAAGTTTTTCGGGCTGTCCGGTCTATCCGGGGCAATCTACTGGTTCGGAATCAAGAGGCGCAAAAAGCATCCCCACAAGATTTTCAGCAACGAAGCGATTCTTTTCCTCGGCGTCCTGGCCACTGCCGGGGCAATTTATCAGCTGGGGCGGGTGTTCGATTCGGGAAGCGGCCATTTCTCGATCCTTCTGCTGCTGGCGTTTCTGGTGTACGGGCTTCTCGGCTTCCATTTCAGGTCGAACCTGGTCTGGCTGTTCGCCCTGACTTCTCTTGGCAGTTGGATGGGCACGGAGACAGGCTATGTCTCTGGCTGGGGCGCCTATTACCTGGGCATGAATTATCCTCTACGTTTCGTGCTCTTCGGGGCTGTCCTGTGCGCAGTCGCCCTGACTCTCGAAAAGAAAGGCTGGTTTGCGCACCTTTCTCGTTCAACCCTGGCCATGGGCTTGCTCTACCTGTTCATTGCACTTTGGATCATGTCGATATTCGGCAATTACGGAGACATGGATTCCTGGGAAAGAATCAGGCAGATCGAGCTGTTCCACTGGTCGCTTCTGTTCGGCCTGGTAGCAGCCGGAGCGGTTTACCACGGCCTGCGCTACGAGAACGGAATGACGAAAGGCTTTGGCATCACGTTCCTGTTGATCAACCTATACACCCGTTTCTTTGAGCATTTCTGGGACGCCAGCCACAAAGCTGTCTTCTTCGGGCTATTGGGAATCAGTTTCTGGCTGTTGGGCAGCCGGGCGGAAAAGATCTGGCATCTGGGCGCGCAGAAGAAGGAACCTTGCGAGGTTGCCTAGCCCTTTTTCACTCTTGCGGCTTTTGCCCGTGAAGGCTGGAGTTTAGATCATAATTTGGAATTCATTCAGGATTCGCGAAGACGATCTTTCCGGCGAGCCGACGCTCGACCTGCTGCGATTGCACCTGAAGGGGATGCACGCCAGTTCGCCGCCCGGCCATGTCTTCGCGCTCGACCTGAGCGGCCTCAAGGCGCCAGGGGTCACGGTATGGTCGGCCTGGGTGGGCGACGCCATCGCGGGCATCGGCGCACTGAAGAGCCTCGGCGATGGCACCGGGGAGATCAAATCGATGCGCACGCACCCGGCCTTCCTTCGCCGCGGCGTCGGGAACGCGCTCCTCGACCACATCATGGCTGCCGCGCGGGCACGCGGCATGACGCGGCTGAGCCTTGAGACCGGCAGCGGACCCGCCTTCGAGCCCGCGCTCGCGCTTTACCGCATGCGCGGCTTCATCGACGGCGAGGCGTTTGGCGATTACAAACGTAGCGCCTTCAATCAGTTTCTGCATCTCCCGCTGTGAAGATCAGCATGATGCCGAAGCCCTCGGGTGCTCAAAACACCGGCACCTAAGGGGCGGCTGTACCAGGCAAACGGGCAAGGGTCCGCGGCTGATGACCGCCGCTGCCCGCATGGCATCATCTCGCCTGGCGGCGTGAACCGTAACTCGGCTACACCTTATTTCCGCCGCCGACCTGTCCAGACAATAGGGACCACCTCTATCGTGTCGCCGGAGCCTCCTCACAACAGCTTGTCGAGGGTTATCGGCAAATCCCTGATCCGCTTGCCCGTGGCGTGGAAGACCGCGTTGGCGATGGCAGCCGCCACGCCGACGATGCCGATCTCGCCCAGCCCCTTGGCGCCGAGGGGGTTGACGATCTCGTCCTGCTCGGGAACGAAGATCACCTCGATGCCCTCTACGTCCGCGTGCACCGGCACGTGGTAATCCGCCAGGTTGCGCGTCATGAACCGCCCGAGGCGGTGGTCGAGCACGCTTTCCTCCTCCAGGGCCATGCCCATGCCCATGACGATGGAGCCCAGGATCTGGCTGCGCGCCGTCTTCGGGTTCAGGATGCGGCCGCCCGCCACGGCGCTGACGACCCGCGTGACGCGCACGCTGCCCAGGGCCTCGTCGACCTTCACCTCCGCAAAGACCGCCGAGTGGGTGAAGCGCGAGTACTTTTCCTGCGCGGGCAAGGGCCCTGCGGAGGCCGTCTCCTCGATGGCCCCCAGCCCGGCCTGGCGCATGGCCCGGACGATGGACACGGACCGGGACGGGTCCTGGCACGAGCAAATATTGCCTTCGGCGAACAGGACGTCCTGCGGCCCGCAGCCGGCCAGCGGCGAATCCGCGATCTCCCGCGCCGAACGGAGCAGCGTGTCGCCGACCTTCATGCACACGGCCCTGACCGCCGAGCCCACCGTGGACGCCGTCCACGAGCCGCCCTCCACGGGCGCATCGGGCAGCGCTGAATCACCGAGCGTGAAAGTCACCTTCTCGATGGGCAGCCCCAGCGTCTCGGCGGCGATCTGGGTCATGATCGTGCAGGTGCCGGTGCCGATGTCCATGGCCGCGGAGTTGACCATGAGCCTGCCGTCGGCCGTGAGCACCGCGTTTGCTTCAGCTCCCGTCTGGAAGGCGTCCCATATGCCCCCGGCCATGCCCCAGCCCACGAGCTTTTCGCCCTCCTGCCTGGAGCGCGGCCGGGCTGTGCGCCGCGCCCAGCCGAAGCGCTCCGCGCCAAGCTGGTAACAGGCGCGCAGTTCCTTGCTCGAAAACGGCTTGTCCTCGACGTGGTCCCGCTGCGTGTAGTTCCTGAGCCGCAGCTCGATGGGGTCGATGCCGGTCTCGTAAGCGAGTTCGTCCATGGCGCATTCCAGCGCGTAGAGTCCCCACGCCGCGCCCGGAGCCCGCATGTCGCCCGGCGAGGGGAGGTCGAGCGGAACGACGCGGTGTGCGAGCCTGGCGTCGTCGCAGCGGTAGAGCAGATCCGACCAGATGGTGACGGGTTCGCTGTAGTCCTCGAAGCGGGAGGTCTCGGCCAGCGCCTCGTGAATAAGGGCCTGGAGCGCACCGTCCGTCGAGGCTCCCAGGGCGACCTTTTGCCAGGTGGCCGGGCGGCGCGGCAAGCCCAGCATCTGCAGGCGCGTGAGCGAGACGCGGACCGAGCGCTTGAGTTCCCGGGCGGCCAGCACGGCCAGGAAGACCTGGAACTGGGGGCGCAGGCCCGAGCCGAATCCTCCGCCCATGTAGGGCGTCACGACCCGCAGCTCCTCCCTGGAGCAACCGAACACGTTGCAGAGGTAATTGCGGACGTTCTGCGCCCCCTGGGTCTTGTCGTACACGGTCAGCTTGCCGCTCTCGTGCCGGACCACCGTGGTCGCGAACGGCTCCATGGGATGGTGATGCTCGGCCGGGACTCGGTATTCGGCGTCGATGCGCACGGCGGCCTCGGCGAACCGGCTGTCGGCGTCGCCGCGCACATGCGGGTTCGGGATGAATTCACGGGGTCTGGGCTCGTACGCTCTGCCACGCTCGGCATACAGCTCGGTGGCGTGGGCCTCCCGCGCGTACTCCACCCGGACGAGCGACGCCGCGTGCCGGGCGAGCTCGAAGCTGTCGGCCACGACCAGCGCCACGGGCTGGGTGCTGAACAGGATTTCGGCGCTTGCGAGCGGACGGAACGGGGAACCGGGAGGAGCGACGTCGTCGTTGTAGGCGTCGCCTGATTGCGCGGACCTCGGGCTGTTCTCATGGCTGAAGACCTGCAATACCCCCGGCAGCCCGAGCGCCTCGGACGCGTCCAGGGAGTTGATCCGGCCCTTGGCAATGGTGCTGGGCACGACGTATCCGTAGACCAGGTTCGGGATGTTGTGCTCGGCGGCGTACCTGGCCGAGCCCGTCACCTTGGCTAGTCCGTCGACGCGGTTGGCCGGCTTTCCGATGCATGCCGTCTTCATGCTGCGCCCTCCCTCGTTGCGGCCCGGCTCAGGGCGCGCACGACCGCGTGTTTCGCCAACTCGATCTTGAACCGGTTGTGCTCGAAGCCTTGTGCGCCGCGCAGCACGACCTCGGCGGCCTGGGCGAAGCTCTCCGCCGTGGCGCTCCTGCCTTGGAGCAAAGCCTCCGCCTGCGGGTCGCGCCAGGGTTTGTGCGCCACGCCGCCAAGCGCGATCCGCGCCCGCCCGATGGTCCCCTGCTCGATGTCGAGGGCGGCGGCCACGGAGACCAGCGCAAAGGCGTACGAGGCCCGGTCGCGCACCTTGAGGTAGGCAAAATGGCGCGGGAAGCCCTCGGCGGGCAGGTCGATGGCGGTGATCAGTTCAGCGGCCCCGAGGTTGGTGTCGGTGTGCGGCGTGTCGCCGGGCAGGCGGTGGAACTCGGCCATGGGGATCGTGCGCTCGCCGTCCGGCCCACTGACGCGCACCACCGCGTCCAGGGCGAGCAGGGCGACGCACATGTCCGAGGGATGCACGGCGATGCACTGGGCGCTGGTCCCCAGGATCGCGTGGCCTCGATTGAAGCCCTCCCGGGCCGAGCATCGCGTTCCGGGCTCGCGCTTGTTGCAGGGCGTGGCCGTGTCGTAAAAGTAGCTGCAGCGGGTTCGCTGCATGAGGTTGCCGCCAACCGTGGCCATGTTGCGCAGCTGGGCCGACGCCCCGGCCAGGATCGCCTGCGCGAGCAGCGGATAGCGCCGCTCGACCTCCTGGTCGTAGGCAACGCCGGAGTTCGTGGCCAGCGCGCCGATGCGCAGCCCGCCGTCGGCCAGGGACTGGATGCGGCGCAGCGCAAGGCGGGTGATGTCGATCAGCCTGCCGGGCTTCTCGACGTTTTCCTTCATCAGGTCGATCAGGTTGGTGCCTCCGGCGATGAATCTGGCCCCGGGAGCCGAGGCGATCTCCCGCAAGGCGCTCGTCATGTCTTCGGCCCGGATGTAGCTGAACCTGTTCACGGCTCACCCCTCTCGTCGTTGTCCTTTGTCCGCATCACCTCCTGCACGGCGGCGACGATGTTCTGATACGCGCCGCAGCGGCAGAGGTTGCCGCTCATCAGCTCGCGTATGTCGCCCGGCGACTTGGCCCTGCCTTCATTGATCAAACCCGCTGCCGAGCATATCTGGCCCGGCGTGCAGTACCCGCACTGGAAGGCGTCGTGCTCGATGAAGGCCGCCTGCAAAGGGTGCAATTCCTCCCCCGCGGCCAAGCCTTCGATCGTCGTCACCTCCGCGCCGTCCTGCATGACCGCCAGGGTCAGGCACGAGACGATGCGCTCCCCGTTCACGAGAACCGTGCAGGCTCCGCACTGGCCATGATCGCAGCCCTTCTTCGTTCCGGTGAGGTTCAACCGGTCGCGCAGAACGTCAAGCAGGGTCGTCCAGGGGGCGACCTCGATCCGTTGCAGAACCCCGTTGACCTTCAGCGTGATCTTGCATTTCTCCACGGATGGAGCAGGTTCCTTGCTGGTCAGGGCTGCCTTGGCTGGGCTCTTCATGCTCACTCCTTGCCTCACGGGCGGGAATAACATTGACTGGTGGTGATCCACCGGGCAGCCCCCAGGCCTCCTTGCGCCGTTCCGATCCACGAGCCCTCTCGCGGCAGCGTGATTCCGCCCCGTGCCGCCTGGCTGTAGATGGCTTCCAGGGGAGCGCTATAGTCAGCCCCTCCAGGGCTTGCTCCTTCCACTGCGCCACCGGGTTCGGATACAGGCCAAAGCGTGTTGCCGACCGGGCGAGCGCCGCCTCTCCCTTCGGGTCGAGTTATCGCTTGCGCGCGACCGTCATTTCCATCGCCTTCTCCTCCTGGCCACCCTTCGGAGTGAGGTACATTTCATATTCCAGGGTGTCCGCGTCCACGATCCTGGTCACGCTGCGCCACAGCAGTGGACCTCTGACCGGGTCATCGTAGCTTGCTTCCTGGGTAATTGTTTTGCCATCCGCGCTGGCGGTCCCCTCGAAACAAACGATGCCGGTGCTCATCGAATCGTACCAGACCGAGACGTATTTCTGCGTATGGTTGTCGTACCCGATGAGGTTGATGCCCGTGAACTGGTCTCCCATCATATCGCCGGCATACTCCTGCTGCAGGTAGCGCCCGCCCAGGAGCATCTTCTGTTCGCAGGTGCCGGTGGTTTCCGTCGGGGGCTGGCCCGGTTCCATCCAGGCCCTGGTCCAGGTGGCCCAGCTTCCCGCCAGGCCCGCCAGCAGCGCGTGGGGGGCGCCCGGAACTGCCAGCTTTTTGTACGCTGCCATCATCGCCTGCATGTCCATCTTGCCTTCCTGTCTTTTCTCATTCTTCATCTCATGCCTCCGTGTCGCTTCTGTTTCCAATGCTGGTTCCGCCTTTATCCAACTGTTGAAAAAAACCATCCCGGCTTTTTTCAACTCCGCAATGCGTAAGCATTGCTCAACCCTTGCTCACGGATGCTGCGCATCCGGCGGGCCATGCCGACGCAGGCTTGCCGAGCATTTTCAAAAGCAAAATGCTCTAGCGTGGCGGCACGCCCAGCTCCCCCATGATCTCGCGCATCTGCCCGGTGTGAAAGTGCAGATGAGACTGTTCCGAGCCGCCAAGCAGGCCGATCCAGACTTCCAGCGTCGGGTATTCCCCGAATGGCGTATCCTTGAGCATGGGGATGCGGGCCTTCCGGTCGAGCTGCTCCCGTGAGAGCCCGGCTGCAAACTCGGCCATGCGGCCGTACTCTCGTTCGACCTCGGAAATAAGTTGGGCAAAGCTCATACGGGCGCGGTTCTCGGAGAAGAATGGATTCTCGGCCTCGATGTCGATCCTGGGGGTATCCTGATCGAGAAAGACCGTAAGGATCGGCAGGAGTCTGGAGCCTTCGGGCCCCAGGAGGTGGGAGAGGATTTCCTTGGGAGACCATCGTCCTGCAGGCGCGCTGGAGGCGATGCTCTCATCGAGCCCTGCGCAGACCTTCTTCAGCTCTTGTATGTCCTGACGGATGCCGTGGGCCAACTGAGCACCGGTCGTGGTTGCCATGTGTGTGTCCTCCTGAAGCTGCTATGGCCTGAGATCGAGTGCCGCCTTGCCGCTGTCGTCCATAGAAAGGCACTGAGACATGCTCGTGCGTGATCAGCCATTTGCCATCTGTCTTGCGCAAGCAGGCTGTCGCACGCACCCATGCATCCGTCTGCTCCTCGTTCGTGCGCATCCCGCTGATCCGATTGAGGCCGTGAAGGCCTTGCGGACGCCTTCCGAGACCATGGCCCCAGGCCCGGTCTGGCGGCATTGCCTGCCGCCCGGTCTGACAAACCATTGTCCAGGATAGCGTGCCAGGACTATCCGGGCAAGGCGGAGGTGGTATTTCCTCTCTCTGGCGAGGGCCCGGCTCTCCAGACAGGCGGCTTGATTTAGGGGGGAGATTAACACGGGCGTCGTAGAGCGTTTTGCGCAAGAACTGGCAGAAACTGGGAAGGGCTTTGCCCTCCCAGACCCTCCCACCAGGGAAATGATTCCCCTGGACCCCCATTTCAAATGCAATCTGCTATAAAAGCACTCTGCTCAAGACGTTTCGCTGCCAGCCGGAATCGCTCTTTCGTAGCCTGTCGGCCTGCCTGTCGGGCCGGGCGAAGATTGACTACGGCAGGCTTCACGTCTAGTATAAATTAATCAATTTTTTACTGCATATGGAGCCGCTCCCGACGCAAGAGGCGGAAGGGGTTTCTGCATTCCGGATGCAGGTCTGCATGGATTCGCGGGAAGGACAGGTCAGCTGCATTCCCTCCGCAGGCCGCTGTTTGGGCCTGAGGCCAAAGGCACGGACCTGGCCGAGGTCGCTTTGCTAAATGGTGCGGCAAGAACCCATGCAACGGCGTCATCTCGATTGGAGCATTTTGTTTGTGAAAATGCTCTGCAAGCCATGCGTCGGCGTGGCTTGCCGCCGCGCGTAGGCGCAGGCGCAATTCACTTGCGCCGCGGGCGCCGGAGCGGGCGTCTTAAAAGCAATCTGCTCTACAATAATCTACTTTGATGAGTCTTGAGCCGGAAGCCTGGAAAACGCACTACGCAATTCGGATACACTAAGGAAGGAGAATCGACATGGACAAGGATCTGATGAATCACGTCTTCTCGTTTGAAAAGTTGATTACGCCGAAGATCATCAAGTTCGTCTATTTCTTCGGGCTCGCGCTTATCGCGCTGGCAGGCCTCATGGGTATTTTCAGCGGCTTCGGCATGATGGGCGACAGCTTCGGCGGCGGCTTCGGGAAAATCCTGCTGTCCCTGATCGGAGTCGTTGCCGGTTTCGTTTTCCTGCGTATGACCTGCGAATGGTCCATCGTGTTTTTCGGCATGTACGACCGCCTGGGCGCCATCCGCGCGGCCCTTCCCGAGCAGAACAGCGACGCGAAGTAAACGGAGCCGGCTGCCGGGCCAAATCCCGATCGATACTAGGCAGGCCGGAATGTATGTCCTATACATTCCGGCCTGCCTTACGGGCATTTGCGTGCCTGGGCGGACTCCTGTCCGCCTCTGACCGACTTCCCGCCCCACCCGCCAGGGACATACCGAACGGGAAGCTGCCTGGACCAGCGCAGTTCATTGACGGACTGGCGTGGAACAGGCCGGATCAGGCCAGATTGGGCCGAATCAACCCGCCTCGGGCGCCAGGCAGTCGAAGGTCCCGCCCAGGAATCCCTTGAAGCGCTCGTCGTGAGAGGCCTGCGGCGCGCCCTGGTGGCTGCATTCGGCTTGGTGCGGCGGCAGGCGCTTGATCTCCTGCAGGCTGCGGTATTCCTTGGTCTCGCAGAACTTGCAGACCCAGATGGTCGCCCGCTTCGTGCAGTTGCAGTCCTGCTTGATGAACTGGTGCTTGCGCATTTCTCTTCCTGCTTCAGGAACACTCGACCAGGCCGATCACGTTGCGCAGCACGCGCACGGCGCCGATGATGGAGCCCTGCAGATCCTTGAACGGCGAGACATGCTCCTGAAATCGGACATCCAGGCTGGAAGACCAGATTATCCGCTCGCGGCTTTCCTCGCTCACGGGCGAGAGCGGCTCGCCCCGATGCACGAGGTCCTGATAACGGTGCGCGCGCACTGCGTCCTTGGACAAGCCGGTGGCTCGGGCAAAGGCCGCGTTGGCGAGAATGATATGGCCATCGAGGTCCGTGACGGCCACCAGGTCGGGGATGGCGTCGATGGTCCGGTCCAGAAGCTCGAAAGTAGACCTGTAGGCGCTTTCAGCTTCCTTGCGCGCGCTGATGTCGATGACCGTGCCGTCAATATGCCAGCAATCGTTGGAGCATAGAAGCCGGGCGCTTTCGGATATCCACAGCTCATCTCCATCTCGGCCGAAGACTTGGGACTCGAAGTGCTCGACGCTGCCGCGCTCCCGCAGCAGACGCAGGAACTCGGCGCGACGGTCCTCATCGGCATAAATCTGCAGTTCTATGCTGCGCACGCCATCCATGAGCTGCTCGGGCGAGTCGTAGCCGAGCATTCCGGCCAGGGCCGCGTTGACGCTTACGAAGCGCCCTTCGGGCGTGCTGCGGTATATGCCGACCATGGCGTTCTCGAAGATGGTCCGGTAGCGGTCCTCGCTTTGCTGGAGCCGCTTATCGATCTGGTGCTTGTAGAGGGCAATCTCGATTGTCGAGCGTAGGTCCGCATTGTCGAAAGGCTTGACCAGATAGCCGAAAGGGCCGGTGATCTTGGCTCTCTCCAGCGTCTCGGGCTGGCTGTCGGCGGTCAGGTAGACCACTGGGATGGCGAAGCGTTCGCGGATGGCCGCAGCGGCTCCGATGCCGTCAAGGTCGCTGGCCAGGGAGATATCCATGAGCACCAGTTCCGGCCTGATCTCACCGGCCTTATGCACGGCTTCCTCGCCCGCGCAGGCCGTTCCGACCACGGCATAGCCCAGGCCCTGAAGCCGACCCGCTATCTCCAGGCGGGTGACCGGCTCATCCTCCACGATCAGGATACGCGCACTGGACATATCAGGCCGGCAAGCAGGAAAGGATATCCCGTATCTCGTTTATGGTCTGCTCAAGGAGCGTCTCCACCAGCGGAAAGGCCTCGCGGGCGGCTGCAAGGTCGTCGGCCCGGCCGGCTTTCTCCACGACCTGCGCCGCTTCGGACAGGCGCGTAGATCCCACCGAGCCGCTGATGCCCTTGAGGGAGTGGGCGGCCTTGCCCGCAGCCGCCGTGTCCCCGGCGGCCAGGCTCTCCTGCACTGTGCGCAGCCGCTGAGGCGCGTCCTGCATGTACATGCCATAGACCTCGCGCAAGAGCGTGAGATCATCGAAAAAGCGCCGACGAACCTGGTCCAGGTCGATGAGCCTGTCACTTTGCTGCTGCAAGCTGAGCAGTCCGCTCACGTCCGGAGCCTTATCGGTTGTGACCTGATCCATGACCCTGCGCAGAGATTCCTTGTCGAGTGGTTTGTCGAGAAAGAGATCGACGCCGACGGCCTTGGCCTGGGCGCGTGTTTCAGGATCGGAGAAGGCGGTCAGCAGAACGATGGGGATGTCCAGGTTCCTGACGCGAACCGCCTTGGCCGTTTCCAGGCCATCCAACACGGGCATGGACACATCCAGCAGGAGCAGGTCGAAATGGCCCCGCTCCAAGGCTTCCAGGGCCTGGCTTCCATCCGGAACGCCGACGCTGCTGTGCCCGAGCTTGTCGAGCAACCTGGAGGCTACGAGCAAATTCACCTGATTGTCTTCAGCGATAAGGATATGCATGAAGGGAGCCTATGATTCGACCAGGGCTGGGTCAGTGTAAAGAGACGTCATTGTGCTATAAAGACGCCGCTTTGTGAAGGCTCATTCTCCATCCGCTGCTTCTGGGGCTTGAGCGTCCTGTTGCGCGCGCTTCCTGCACTCCGCAAACCATGCGCCAAGTTTCTTCATGATGTGATCGTAGCCTTCGGGCCTGTGGGGCACGAGGCACTTGCTGCAATCCTTGACGCCCCCGCGCATGACGAAATCACCTCCGCATTTTGGGCCCAGGCAATACAGGGGACAAAAGCAGAACAGGCAGTTGAACTCGCTGTCGTCGTCCACCTTGTGGCAGGGGAAATACTTGCACTCCGCGTTGCGAAAGAATCTGTGGCTGTTTTCCATGTTTTTTCCGACTAGCCTCTGAAAAAACGCAAACGCAGCGCATTGGTGACAACGGATACGGAGCTCATGGCCATGGCCGCTCCGGCGATCATGGGCGAAAGCGTCGGCCCGCCAAGGGCGTAGAGCAAGCCGGCGGCCACGGGAATGCCCACCACGTTGTAGGCGAAGGCCCAGAACAGGTTCTGGCGGATGTTGGCCATGACCGCCCGTGAAAGGCGCAAGGCAGTGAGCACGCCGCGCAGGTTGCCGGTCATGAGCACCATGTCGCCCGACTCCACGGCCACGTCGATGCCCGTGCCCATGGCCAAGCCGAGATCGGCCTGGGCCAAGGCCGGAGCGTCGTTGATGCCATCGCCGATCATGGCCACCCTGAGCCCGCGCTGCTGGAGCTTGCGCACCTCCTCGGCCTTGCGGCCCGGCAGGACCTGGGCCAGCACTTCCGACACGCCGGCCTGGGCCGCCACGGCCCTGGCCGTGACCTCATTATCGCCGGTGATCATGACCACCTGTTTGCCCATGGCGCGCAGTTCGGCCACCACGGCCGGAGCCTCGTCCTTGAGCGTGTCGGCCACGGCCAGCAGCGCCGCCAGGCCTCCATCCACGGCCAGGTACAGGGCGGTCTTGCCCTGAGCGGACAGGCTCGCCGCAATGGCCGTGCTGCGGCCTGGATCCGTATCCTGCACGTCCTGCTCGACCATGAGTTCGCGGTTGCCCAACAGCACGGCCCGGCCGTCCACACTGGCTGTTATGCCTCGGCCGCCCAAGGCCTGGAAGTTCTCTGGCTTGAGCAGAGAAATTCCCTCGCGCTCGGCCGTGCGCACCACGGCCGCGGCCAGAGGGTGCTCGCTGACCGACTCGGCCGCCGCGGCCAGGGACAGCAATTGTCGCCTGTCGCCGAAAGCGTCCGTGAGTGGTTCCAGGTCGGTCAATTCGGGTTTGCCGTGGGTCAGGGTGCCGGTCTTGTCAAAAACCACGGCATCGATGGATTCGGCGGTCTGCAGGGCTTCGCCGCCCTTGACCAGCACGCCCAGTTGCGCGCCGCGCCCGGTGCCGACCATGATGGAGGTCGGCGTGGCCAGGCCCATGGCGCAGGGGCAGGCGATGACCAGCACGGCGATGAAAATACGCAGGGCGAAGGTGAAATCGGCTCCGCCGATGAAGTACCAGGCCAAGCCCGACAGCACGGCCAGGCTCATGACCGCGGGCACGAAATAAAAGCTGATGGTGTCGGCCAGGTTGGCGATGGGCGCCTTGGTGCCCTGGGCCTTGCGCACCATGTCGATGATGCGCGAGAGCGTCGTGTCCGCGCCCACGCGGCTGGTCTTGATGGTCAGCGCGCCCGTTGTGTTGAGCGTGCCGCCGGTCACGGCGTCACCGGGCCGCTTGGTCACGGGCAGGGGCTCGCCCGTGAGCATGGCTTCGTCCACGCCCGACTCGCCCTCGACCACCACGCCGTCCACGGGCAGCCGCTCGCCGGGCCGCACCAGCAGCACATCGCCGCGCTCGACCTCGTCCACCGGGATGGGCTGCACGCCCTGCTCCGTGACCAAAGTGGCCGTATCCGGCGCAAGCTGCATGAGCGCGCGGATGGCGTCCGAAGTCCGCAGCTTGGCGCGGGCCTCGAAATAACGGCCCAGAGAAACCAGGGCGATAAGCACGGCCGCGGCCTCGAAGTAGAGGTCCATGGCCCTTTCCATGGGATTCACGCCCAGGCCGATTTCGATGGTGTTCCAGACCGAATAGACCACGGCCGCGCCCGTGCCCACAGCGATGAGCGAGTCCATGTTGGGCTGGCCGCGCAGCAGGTTGGGGAAGCCAATGGTATAGAACTCGCGGCCGGACCACAGTACGGGCAAAGTCAGCGCAAGCTGAGCCAGGGCGAAATTGAGCGGCGCGTGCATGGGATCCAGCCAGTGCGGCAGGGGCATGCCGACCATGTGGCCCATGGAAAGCACGAGCACAGGCAAGGCGAAGGCGAAAGCCGGGATAAGCCGCCGCTTGAGACCTGACAAACGCTCCTCGGCCAGGCGCTGGCGATCGGCCATAGCCTCGCCGGCCTTTGTGCGCGCCTTGGCCGTGAAGCCGAGCTTGCCGATGGCCTCGCGGATGGCCCTGGGGCTGAGCGCGTCCGGATCGAACTCGAACAGGCCCGACTCCGTGGCCAGGTTGACCTCGGCCTTGCGCACGCCCTCCATGGCACCCACTACTCGCTCGATGCGCGATGAGCACGAGGCGCAGTGCATGCCGCCGATGTCCAGTTCCAGCAGAGTCTCGCTCGTGGCGGCAGACTCCGGTGGTGGCACGGCCTCGAAGCCCAGCTTCTTGATGCGTTCGCCTATGGAGTCGAAGCTCACGACATGCGGATCAAAATCCACGTCCATGGTCTCGCCGGCCAGGTTCACGGAAACGCCCCTGACACCGTCCATGGCTCCCACGGTGCGCTCTATGCGCGCCGAGCAAGCCGCGCAGTGCATGCCCTTGACCTGGGCCTGGACGTGCTTGGCCTTCTCAGCCTTAGGTCCATCGATCTTGGAAGCTTCGGGTGTGTCGATGGACGACATGCGTGGTATGGTATGTTCG
The DNA here is from genome assembly GCF_000422545.1 of Desulfocurvibacter africanus subsp. africanus DSM 2603. NCBI lineage: Bacteria > Pseudomonadati > Thermodesulfobacteriota > Desulfovibrionia > Desulfovibrionales > Desulfovibrionaceae > Desulfocurvibacter > Desulfocurvibacter africanus. The sequence goes on along the minus strand of NZ_KE383873.1, from coordinate 248,088 downwards.
CTCATGGTCGCCTTCTTGGGTCGAGATCAGTCAGGAATAATACCAAATTAGGGTAACTTCCTGAAAAAGCAAGCCCCGAGCACAAGCGGCCAAACCAAGCCTACCCCTGAAAGCAGTGCGAATTCCGGCGGGCCTTCTGGAACGTAAAGTAAATCTATGTAACTGGCTTAAATTGCGTAAGAACTCACATTAGAATATTTAGCTACAATAATTTCATATAATTACGGAGGAGCACCTTCCTGACAAAGAATACTCCTCTGCGGACAGGCTTCACCTTTAAAGCAGATTGCTTTTAAGACGCCCGCTCCGGCGTTGACGGCGCAAGTGAATTGCGCCTACGCCTACGCGGCGGCAAGCCATGCCGACGCATGGCTTGCAGAGCATTTTCAAAAGCAAAATGCTCTAGGCACCCATGTCGCTGATGAGTCGGCGCAGGCCCTGGGCCAGGGCCACAAGTTCGTCCACGGCATTGGCCGAGTCGTTCATGGCCTGCGCCGTCTCGCTGGAAATGCGGTTGACTTCGCTCGTGGCCCTGCTGATCTGCTCGCTGGTGGCGGACTGTTCTTCGGCTGCAGTGGCGATGCCGGCGACTTCCGAGGCAGTGCCGCCAATGACCTCCATGATCTCGTGCAGGGACTGGCCTGAGCGCTCGGCCATGTCCGCGCCGAGCCGGACCGTTTCCTCGGCCTTGCGCGTGGACTCCACGGCCTGCCTGGCGCCTTGCTGTATGGCGGCGATGACCCCGCCCACCTCGCGCGTGGCGTCCATGGTTTTTTCGGCCAGCTTGCGCACCTCGTCGGCTACCACGGCGAAGCCCCGGCCGGCCTCGCCTGCCCTGGCCGCCTCGATGGCCGCGTTGAGCGCCAGCAGGTTGGTCTGGTCCGCGATATCCTCGATGACCGTCATGACCTGGCCGATGCCTTGAGCCTGTTCGCCCAGCACGGCCATGTTGCGCTGAAGCTCCTCGGTCTGAGCCCTGATGCGTTCCATGACCTCCATGGTGCGCGCGACAACCTCGGCTCCCTGGCCGGCCTTCTCGTTGGCCAATCCGGCCTTGCGGGATGCGCTGGCGGCGTTGCGCGCCACGTCGAGCACCGTGGCGTTCATCTGCTCGACGGCCGTGGCCGTTTCAGCCACGCGCTCGCTTTGAATCTCGGCCCCCCGGCGCGAGGTTTCCACCTGGGCACTCAGCTGCTCGGCGGCGGAGGACAGACGCTGGGAAATTTCGTCGGCCCGGCCAGCGGCATCGGCGATGGCCGTGTTCTGGCTGGTGATGCTGGCTTCGGCCTGACGCATGGCGGTCAGGTCGTAGCACAGGCAAATGACACCGATTTTGACTCCATCCAGGTCATAGATGGGCGTGGCGCTGATGTTGACCGATACCTCGACGCCGCCGGCAAGCCGAATGAGCGCCTCCTCCCGCAACGGGCGATCCTCCGTGAATGCCTGCCAGGCCTGGGTTTCTTTCGACGCGTCGCCATGCCAGAGTTCGCCGGGGGCCTTGCCCAACCAGTCCTCGGGCTTGCCCGGACGCTCAAAGAGCGCCAGGAAATCCGCATTCACGAAGGTCACCTGTTTGCGGTGGTCAATCACGAAGCACGGGAAGGTGATGCCGTCGAGCACGCCCTTGGCAAAGCCGAATTTCCTCTTCAATTGACTCGACGTATCACGCAGATCCTCGGCCAGCTCGGCCATTTCGTGGCGGAAGCGACCTTCGAGCGTCGCGTTGAAATCACTGCGGGCCAGCTTGCCCGCATAGCTCTTGAGGCTCTCGATGGGCGCCGTGATGATTTTCCGCAAGCCGAAAACTAGCCCGCCGGCCAGAAGCATTATGGCGAGCGCACCGATGGCGGCGAGCGTTGCCTGCTGCCGCCGGGCCGGGGCGGAAAGTTCATCTCGCAGGGCCGTGATGTTGATATACCAGCCTGTCGTCGCATTGCGTGCGAAGAGCTGGACCTTGTCATCGCCCTTGTAGAAGTACTCGAAGGCATTTTTGCCCTCGCTCTCCGCGGCCTTGAGCTGGTCGAAGACAGCGGACTGCGTGAACAGGACCTTCTCGTTCGGATGGGCTATGATGGTTCCGCTTGCATCCAGCATGTAGGCGTAGCCCTTGCCGCCGATATGCAGGTCGGCGATGTACGACTGCACGAAGCGGGAAAAATCAACCCCGAGCACCAGCCCGCCCACCAACCTGCCATCGATGAAATCGTGCAGGGGCCTGGCAACGGCCATGGCCATGGCGCCCGTGGCTTTGTCGTGGAATGGGCGGCCGGAGATGAAGCGCTCCACGCCCTTCTGCTTGAGCTGGCCCCGATAGGCCGACAAAAGCTCCGCATCGGGCGCGTACTCGCCGCCCCGGCTTTGGCCGAGAGTCACATTCCCGTCCGGACCATAAATATAGAGAAAGACAAGCTCCGGATGCAATGCGAACTGCTGGCGCAGGAGATCCTGGCCATCGTCCGAAACGGAATAGGCGCTATTGATGATCGTATGGCTCTGGGCAAGGAAACTGCTCAGGGAATCGAAGCGGGATATGTAATCATCCAGTGCCGAGGAGGCCATCCCGTTCATCTGTTGCATCTCATTATGCTGAATCTCAGTAATAATCCGAGAGGTGGAGGCATTGATGTAGAAGACCATGGCCGCTATGCACACGAGCACGACGATGGAGGAGACAAGACAGAATTCCACTGTGATGCTGCGGATCTTCATGAGTGATCTCCGTGGCGTGAACCATTGGCAGCGCGCAGCAGGCTGGCGCAACATAAGTTGGATCGAGGAAGAGTTACCTCCAGCTTAATGGTGAGGCAATGGTTTTTTCAGCGTAATGGCGTGAAAAACGGATTCTCTCTTTGCAGACGAAAGCCAACACATATTTCTGTTTATCGATCAGTTCCCGCCTTTTCCTCATGTCACCCGACCAACGCCAGCAACCATGGGCATCGACGCAGGCCGAGCATGCACGCCGCCCCTACTGCATGCTATTTGCTCCGGCCTTTGATGCTATGCCGGCCATCGACGGCAAGCGGGGACGGCCCCGCAAGCGTCCAGAGAAGATTCAGGCGGACAAGGGCTGCGACTACCCCATGTGTCGGCAGTACTTGCAAAGACGCGGCATCGTTTCGCACATCGCCAGGCGCTGCGTGCTGCCCAGCCACCCGAGTTCCCTGCCGGCCAAACCGGCCGCCCTGCGCCTGAAGCAGACGGTCAAGGCCACGCTCCTGTCCTGCGCCTTGCAGATGGTCAAAATGCGCGACGGACTTACCGAGGAGGTCCTGCCCGATTTCGCACGCCTGTGCGCGGCAGTGGCCGAGCAGTAGAGCTAGGCGACCGGAACGCTCAGCCGGAACCGGGAAGCCTGAGAATTGAGCTTCGGTTGGGACGCCATGGCCCTGTTCGGAGCGGACGGCCCCGCGTAGATACGAGGCCTCCGACTGGAGACAGCCGAGGCTTTTATTTTTTGCGGCTACCTGCCCACGCGATTTGAGGCCTACCATGCCTATCGCAAAAAACGGCATATAGATTGCTGTAAAGCCAAACTGGCTAAAAAATATGTAATTTTATGCCTATTATATGGCCTGCCCATGGAACTCTTACGGCATCTTCCATGGTCTGATCACTGGGTTGTAAACGCATAGCAGTCTCGCTGAACAAGCGCGTATCAATGTGCGTTGGGCACTTTAAATGGAGGAGCTAGTCATGCTCAAGAACATGCGGCTAGGCGTCAAGCTCATCGGCGGGTTCTCGCTCACGGCGGCCATCGCGCTGTTCATCGGCCTTGTGGGGCTCTACGTGGCCGACAACCTGGGAGACAACGTACAAGAGATCGGTGAGGCGCGCCTGCCCAGCGTGTCCAGCCTCAAAAGCGTGCAATCCGAGATATCAACAATCCAGTTCGCCATGCGCACGCTGCTTAGCCCATATATCGATGCCGAGGCCAGGCAGCGACAATACAAGAACATTGACCAAGCCCGCCAAGAATACGCCAAAGCCCTGCAAATCTATGAGCCCTTGCCGCAGACCAAGGAGGGGGCCGAGGCCTGGGAGCGCTTTAAGCCGGTCGTACAGGCGGCGGCCGCCTTGAACAACAAGGCCCTGGAGGTTTCCAAGAAACTCCAGGAGACGGGCATCCTCAACCCCGACGCGCTCATGGCCAGCCTGCAGACGTTTCGCGGCGACCACTACAAGCTGGAGGCCGATGTCGGCAACCTCCTGCTCACCGGCCGCACCTTTCAAGGCGGCGAAGACCCCACGGCCTGTAACCTGGGCCGCTGGATGGCCGGCTACAAGACGACCAACCCGAGGATCAAGCAGGCCCTGTCCGACATCCGCGCCTCGCACGACGCCTTCCACAAAGCAGCAGCCGAATGTAAGCACGCGGTGTCCGCGGGCAGGAAAGCCGAGGCAGTGACGCTCTTCCAGCAGGCCATGATCCCCAACGCGCAGAAGACATTCGGAACACTGGAGCACATCCAGGCCGAGGCCCAGGTCGCCCAAGGCGTGTTCGTCGAGATGGCCGGCATCGCCCTTGGCGACGGGCGCATAAAGATGAACGAGACCTTCGCCATCCTGAGCGAGCTGGTGACCATCAACGAGAACGTGGCCCGTGCATCCGTGCTCGACGCCGAAGCAAAAGCCGCCTTGGGCAAGACCGTGGTCATCGCAGGCATGCTCATCGGCGTCATTTTGGCCCTGAGCCTCGGGCTGCTGCTCACCCGCGCCATCACTCGACCCGTCGCCCAGGGAGTTGAGTTCGCCCAGGCCATGTCCAGGGGCGACTTCACGCGCCAGCTGCGCATTGAGCAGAAGGACGAGATCGGCGTGCTGGCCTCGGCGCTAAACAACATGGTCGAACAGCTGCAAGAGGTCGTGCGCGAGGTTCGCGGGGCGGCCGACAACGTGGCATCAGGCAGCGAGGAGCTCTCGGCATCCTCCGAGTCCCTGTCCCAGGGCGCGACCGAGCAGGCCGCCAGCGTGGAGGAGATCTCCTCCAGCATGGAGCAGATGAGCGCCAACATCCGCCAGAACGCTGACAATGCCCAACAGACCGAAAGGATCGCCCTCAAGGTCGCCACGGATGCCCGCAAGGGCGGCGAGGCCGTGGAGCAGACCGTGGGCGCCATGAAGCAGATCGCCGAAAAGATCTCCATCATCGAGGAGATCGCCCGCCAGACCAATCTGCTGGCGCTCAATGCCGCCATCGAGGCCGCCCGCGCAGGCGAGCACGGCAAGGGCTTCGCCGTGGTTGCGGCAGAGGTGCGCAAGCTTGCTGAACGCAGCGGCGCGGCAGCCGGAGAGATCAGCGAATTGTCCGGATCGAGCGTGGAGATTGCTGAAAAGGCAGGCGAGATGCTGACAAGGATCGTGCCCGACATCCAGAAAACGGCCGAGCTCGTGCAGGAGATCGCCGCGGCCAGTAATGAGCAGAATTCGGGTGCAGAGCAGATCAACAAGGCCATACAGCAACTGGACAACGTCGTGCAGCAGAACGCCTCTGGGGCCGAGGAGACGGCCTCCACGAGCGAGGAACTCACCAGCCAGGCCGAACAGCTGCAGCAGACAATCAGCTTCTTCAGAATAGCAGATGAGAAGAGCGCGGCCGGTTCGCGCAAGGCCCTGACCCCGGGCCGAAGCACCCAGAACCGCAAACCGGCCCTCCCGACAGCCAATGCTAGGGGTGGAAACGGCGGGGGTGCAAAGCGGGTCAACTTGAATCTGGATTCGGCCGCCCAGGATAGCGAGTTCGAGCGATTCTAGAGCATTTTGCTTTTGAAAATGCTCTGCAAGCCATGCGTCGGCATGGCTTGCCGCCCCGCAGGCGTAGGCGGAATGTAATTCCGCCGTCAACGCCGAAGGGAGCGTCTGAAATGCAAAATGCTTTAGGTTTGGCCAAGGAGAATGCAAATGAGCGAGAACGTGAAGCATACGGCCGGGCAGTACCTGACTTTCACTCTGGCCGGCGAGGTCTTCGCCCTCGACATCACCGCGGTGAAGGAAGTCCTCGAGCTAACGGCCATCACCCGGATTCCGCGGATGCCCGACTACCTGCGCGGGGTCATCAACCTGCGCGGGCAGGGCGTGCCGGTGATCGACCTGCGGCGTAAATTCGGCCTGGAGTGCGCCAAGGATTCGGTGAACACGTGCATCATCATCGTGGAGGTTGACGGCCCCGAGGGGCGGTTCAATATAGGCGCCCTGGCCGACTCGGTGCGCGAGGTTCTGGAGATCGGCGCGGACGAAATCATGCCTGCGCCGAAGATGGGCTCAGCAGTGAAGATGGACTGCATCGAGGGAATCGGCCAGCAGGGTGATAGCTTCACCATCATCCTCAAGGCCGAGCGGATCTTTTCCGGCGAGGAACTGGAGCAGGTCCAGGTGCCCACACCAGGTGTTGCCGAGAAGATCGTGATCAAGCCGGCGGTTCGGGTCAGGCAAGTCCAGCCGTAACCGGAAAGCCTGAGGTTTGATATGAAATGACCTGATTGCGGCAGGGGTACGGCCAGACCAGGAGAGCCGTACCCCTGCCGCTGTAAACGACGAAGAGCGGTAGCGGGCCAGATCCGCGAGCGCGGCGAGCCGCTCGGCTATGGTCATGGGTCGCTGCTCTTCGCCCCAGGGCCTAGTCACCGCGGCACCTCCGACCCAGGTGTCCGGCCTCGGCCATGTGCTCGGCTGGAAGCCGTCCATCTCGAAAGACATCTCCCCAACTTCATCTACGAGGCCGAGACCAGCTGCAGCCTGCGCATGGACCACACTGTCAAGCAACTGCTGGCCTTCGCTGCCGAGGCCAAGCGGGTCAGCGCCGAGTTCATCCACCTGCTCCCCAAGCCCGCTGCCAAGGACGCCCGTGAGGTCCTCACGCAACTGGGCGTTCGCAACGCTCGGATCATGTCCCTGCCGGATGGCTAACGACGCAGCGCGACTCCACGTGTCCTGCCGATCTCCATGTACCCTCCCCCCGGAACCACGGAGACCTTTAGAGCATTTTGCTTTTGAAAATGCTCTGTAAGCCATGCGTCGGCATGGCTTGCCGCCGCGTAGGCGCAATTCACTTGCGCCGTCAACGCCGGAGCGGGCGTCTTAAAAGCAATCTGCTCTAGCGTCGCTGGAACGTCAGGCAATCCGGTTGGCTTTGCTTCATCCCGACCTGGATGGAGGAAGCCGTGCACTCGTAATTCTGGTTAAAGCTGCAGTCGAAGGATTTGCAAGCGCCCACTCCAGCCGTTGCCTCCTTAACGCCGCCATGCTTGGAGGAGCTGAAGAAGGTGTCGCAGAGGGGATCGGACGGCTTCTCACCGATGGTGATCGCCAGGGCATGGCACGCCTGCTCCGTATTGTAGGCGCAGTCGGATACGGAACATTTCTGGACGGTTGGCATTTTCATGGCCATGGTTTTGCCTCCTGTTTAGGTGAATATGGCTGAATCATAACAAGCCCAAAGAGGAATAAACAATAGTCTGTGCGAAATTACCCCCGCCTTCCGGGCAAGGAGCGAGGGAGGCATGAGGAGAGGGTCGGCGAGGATCAGGTCAGGCAGGCGGGATTAAGGAGCCGGGACCATCGGCCAGGTGCTGACCAGCGCGCTCCACCACTCCCGCGGCATCAAGGTGCGCCTCGCGGACAGACGGGTCGGGCGGGTCGCGCTCGGTCTCCCTACCCCTCCCAGCCTTTTCCCGGCGCACCTTCTGGTGCCGCACGTAGGCCAGCAGCACCTTGTTGATACGCGTCTGATAGGCCGCACCGATCGCCGCGCTTGAACCAGTCGATTACCTCGGAATCGAGGCGGATGGTCACGGGCTTCTTGGCTTGCCGCAGATCCGTGCGTTCCCAGTCGCCAGCCAGGAACTCCTCGTCCACAGGCGGGTTGTCCGGATCTTCCTGGGCGCGCCTAGTGATCTCCTCGTCGCGTATGGCCTCGACTCGCGCCTCATCGGTTTCCGAGCGGATTCGCCGGGCCTCTTCCGAGGTCATCCTGACCACATCAGCCTTGCGAGACATAGAGACATACTTCCCTTGCGTTGGTCTTGCGGACCGAAATTATGGGACACGGCCGGCGCGTTCGCCCATGGCCACGTAGCGGCGCTCTCAGTAGTCGCTCCGGTCATCCTCGCGCATGAGCGGCGAGCCCTCAAGCACCTCGATGGCGTCCAGAAAGTCGATTCCGTGCTTTTCAAGGTTGCCGCGCTTGTTCTGGTCCCACTCGTAACGCATGGGTGATATGTGCTTACAATTTGTCATTACGCAAAAAGGACCTTCATCTCCCCCCCCTGACCTCCAACAACTGATCCCACCTCGTCGTGTACGCTGGCGACAGCTTCTCTCTCTTCATGCCCCACTCCGGCTCGATTCCTCCGGCCGCATAAGCCAGCGCACCCCGTCCATACCTGCGGTTGGCCGCATCGAGCACGGCCATGGCCTTGCCGCGTTTGGATTCATCTGCTGGCTGTGGCGCGATAAGTGAGAGTTGCCGACTGCCTTTTGGCTCGATGCCGGCCAGGAGCACGCCGGCCTTCTGGTAGGCGTGGCCAGTCCGGAACAGGCGCTCCAGAATGCCCAAGGCAGCCCGCAGCAGGTCCGGCGTGTAGTCCGAGGCAACGGGTAGAGTGGCCTGGGCCAACTCGGCATGTTGGCGATGCTCGGGCTTGAAAGGGTTAGTGCGGATGAAGACCTGCACGATGCTGCACACCGAATCCTGCCCGCGCAACTTCTCGGCCGCGCGTGTAGCATAGCTAGCCACGGCTTCGCGCAGCCCCTCCAGGCTGCGCACGTAGGCTCCGAAACTCCGCGAGCAGCAAATGGCCTTCTTTGGCGGTGGCGCCTGCTCCATGGGGATGCACGGCTGACCGTTCAGTTCAAGCACCGTTTGCAGGCCCTGCACGGTCATGTGTTTGCGAATCCAAACGCGGTCGGCGCGCTTGAGGTCCAGGGCCGTGTGGATGCGCCTGCTTTGCAGCAGCTTGGCATACTGGGGCCCGACGCCCCACACGTCTCCCACGTCGAGACTGGCCAGCCACTCGTCCGCGTCCGGCCCGCGCAGATCGAAGATTCCGTTGCTCTGCTTAGCCAACTTGTTGGCTGCCTTGGCCAGCGTCTTGGTTTCGCCGATGCCGATGGATATCGGGATGCCAGTCCAGCGCAGCACCCGCTCACGGATCTTGCCGCAAATGGCGGTCATGTCGCCGCGCAGACCGTCCAGCCGCAGGAAGGCTTCATCAATCGAGTATACCTCGCAGGCCGGCACCATGTCGGCCATGGTGCGCATGACCCGAGCCGACATATCACCGTAAAGCGCGTAATTCGAGCTGAACACGGCCACGTTGTTGGCTTTGAACAACGCCTCGTGCTTGAAGGCCGGTGCGCCCATAGGGATGCCCAGCTTTTTGGCCTCGGCCGAACGGGACACCACGCAGCCGTCATTGTTGGAGAGCACGGCTACGGGCCGGTTCTTGAGTTGCGGATTGAAGGCCTTCTCGCAACTCGCGTAGAAGCTGTTGCAATCAGCCAGGGCGTACACGGGCATGACCGCCCTCCGGCATGGTGCGGTGAATGACGTGCGTCACCACGCCCCAGATTTCCAGGTCAGAGTCCGACGTGACCTCGATGGCCGTATATCTGGGATTGGCCGGAGCCAGCCACAGTCGATCAGCGCGGCGTTCCAGGGTCTTGACCGTGTACTCGCCCTGCACCGAAGCGATGACGATTAAGCCAGGGCGCGGATCAATGGAGCGATCCACCACAAGCAGATCGCCTGGGCGGATACCGACTCCCTCCATAGAGTCTCCGGAGGCGCGTACAAAGTATGTGGCAGGCGGATTGCGTACGAGATGCTCATTTAAATCGAGCGACTGCTCCACGTAGTCGTCTGCCGGCGAAGGGAATCCGGCTTGTACGCGGCACAGCATGAGCGGAAGAGGTAGATCAGTTGTCCGTTCAAAGCGTAATATTGCAGCCATGCTTGACACCTCACGCAAGCATGTACGCTGCAGGCGTGAAAAACGTCAAGCGTAGATGTATTGACAGGCAGATTAGAACAGCAGCATAAAAATCTAATAGGCCCCGAATCACTCCGAGGCCTTTTGCTCCTTACTCTACCATCGGCTCCGGCCACGGCACAGCCGGATCATCCGCTCCACTCCACGGAACCCCCTCCTGCCCCGGCATGTCCCGCAAGGCTTGCCGATAGTCCAGCCAAGCCTGCGCGGATTAGCCACCAGAGGCAAGCGCCAAGGAACTCTCGCGTCGTTTGATCGTATTTGTATGCGTGCATATCGGCTCATCATGCGTAATTGATCCACACGGGATAGGCGATGTTGCGCGGACGCGCTTCTATCGATCCAGAAAATTGAATTGTAATGCCGGTTAGGGAGGCTGTCGTCGTCTGTGCCGCGTTCATTTGGTTGCCGTCATAATCAACATTTGGGTAAGCGGTGCTGCCTGTGCCCCAGCCTTGATAAACGACGTGCGTGTGACCAGGATTATTTAGAGCAGACTGCTTTTAAGACGCCCGCTCCGGCGTTGACGGCGCAAGTGAATTGCGCCTACGCCTACGAGGCGGCAAGTCATGCCGACGCATGGCTTGCAGAGCATTTCAAAAGCAAAATGCTCTATACCGTGGACATGCGCCAAGTTCTGGCGTCCCTGCACCAATCCATGTATGCGCCCAACATCAACCTCCCGCCCGCGATCCAACGCGCGAACAACTCCGCGTTGATGAGTGGCGCGCGGAAAGTAGTCACGCCGTCGCCGACACTGAAGCAGCCTTGCTTGGCTGCAGGCCACGCCGCCTCCGAAACGGCCCCAGGTTGCGCCCGCGCCCATATCTCCGGGTAATCCGCGCGCAGCAAGAGCTGGCCGCTCGTGGCAAAGCAGAATGGAAGCGCCAGATGGAGAGCAGGCCGGCCACTTCCACGGCGGCCAATTCCACGGCGGCCAATTCACCGTCCGCGATCTCACTCATGGAATAGCATCAAGAGCATTGATTATCCGAAGACTCTTGATCTAATAAACCTGTTTTCCAATGCCACCATTCAACCGACCTCTGCGATACATGGGAGGGGTGCATGCAAGTCAGCAGGGAATCCTACGAGCAACTAAGGATGGAACTGGAGGTAGAGCGGGCCCGTGCTGAAGCACTTGCCTGCGACCGCAATCTGCTGACGGCGCTAATAGAATCCTTGAGCGATGAGATATGGTTCTGCGATGCAGAGGCCAACCTCAAACTTCTGAATAAAGCCGCCAGGACCGAACTGGGGCTTGAAACCAGCGATCTGTTCCGTCCTCTGGACGATGTGAACGCGCAACTTGAAATCCTCAACCCCGATGGCACGCCCCGATCACTTGAGGAAGCCCCGCTGCGACTCGCTCTCAAAGGCCAGGCAGTCCAGGGCGAGGAACGCATCCGACATTTGAAAACGAGCGAGCTGCGTTGGCGAGAGTACCGAGCCAACCCGGTTAGAGATGAACGGGGAGACATAACCGGTGCTGTCGGGCTGGTCAGGGACATAACGGGTATAAAGCGCACAGAGAAGGCCTTGCGCGAGAGCGAAGAGCGATTTCAAATCGCCCTCCTCCATTCACCTGCCGTGGTTTTTGCCAAGGATCGCGATTTGCGTTTCACTTGGATCTACAATCACCCTTTCGGCCTGTCCCCCGATGAAATCATTGGTCACAGACTACAGGACCTGTTCAAGCAGGGCGAGGATGACATCCAGGAATCCATCGCCCGCACCGTGATCGAGACGGGTCGATCCGCAAGGCTTGAAGCGCCTATAAGAGTGCATGGCGAAATAACCTGGTGGGATATCGCTCTTGAGCAGACGCGCGACGAGCATGGTCAAGCCACCGGTATTATCGGGGTCGCCTTCAATATAACGGATCGAATGAAGGCAGAGGCCTCACTACGGGAAAGCGAAGAGAAATTCCGGAAGATATTCTCGTCCTGCCCAGACCCTATAAGCATCAGCACTCTTGAAGATGGAAGGTATATCGAGGTCAACGATGCTTTCACAAGGACAAGCGGCTTTTCGCGAGATGAAGTTATAGGAAAGAGCAGCCTCGACCTGGGAGTATGGCGAGCCCCGGAAGATAGGCAACAAGTCATAGACAAGCTAAAAGACAAAGGGAGCCTTCGTAACTTCGTCAGCAAGCGCCGTACAAAAGCCGGGAAAGCACGGACAGTGCTACTTTCGACGGAGATTCTTGAGATCGCGGGCCAACCCTGTTTGCTCAGCGTGTCCAAAGACATCACCCTGCTCAAAAAGCGCGAGAGTGAACTACGCAAACGTGAAGCGGATTACCGCTCGCTGGTGGAGCACTCTCCCGACAGCATCGTACGATTCGATCGGAAGCTGCGCAGGATCTACATCAACCCGGCCTTCGAAAGAGTGACCGGAGCCCGCCATGAGTGCAGCCTTAACAAGACGCCCAGCGAGACGACGGGCTTGCCTGTAAACAGTTCCGCGTTCGAGGACACCCTTCGCGAAATCTTCGAGACCGGCGTGCCCAAAGAGATTGATCTCTCATACCTGAACCCATCGGGCCAAAGAATACTCCACTGCTGGCTCGTGCCTGAATTTGGTCAAGATGGCCAGGTGGAGACGGTGCTCTCCATTGCCCATGACATAACCGAGCACAAGCAGGCTGAGGCTAGCATGCAGCTCCAGCAGGATCGGCTCGAAACGCTCCTGCGGCTAAGCCAGATGACGGAATCGACCGAGGACGAAATTCTGGGCTTCATTCTGGAGACATCTATCAGGCTAACCGGAAGCCGTTTCGGATTTCTTGGAGCGGTGCACAGGGACAACGGCTTCATGACGTTTCCCAAGTGCTCCATTGGGACGATGGAGCACTGCGACGTCAAAATCCTCCCTGAATCATTCGCTCTGGATAGAGCTGGCCTGTGGAGCAATTGCTTGCGTCAGGCGAAGCCGTCCATCATCAACGATTATTCGGCCGAGCATCCGGCCAAGAAAGGCCTGCCCCCAGGCCATGTGCCTATTACTCGCCTGCTTGCCGTGCCGCTTCTCGAATCCGGGAAGGTAACCTTCATAGCCGTGGTGGCGAACAAGCCGGATGATTACGATCAAAGTGACATCACTCAGGTTATCCTGCTTCTCGAAGGCATGCTTGCCCATCTGAAGAGGCGCCGGGCCGAGGAGGGCCACAAACAGGCCCGGGAGGAAGCGGAGGCGGCGAACAGGGCCAAAACCGAGTTCCTGGCCAATATGTCGCACGAGCTCCGCACGCCGCTCAACGGCGTGCTGGGCATGATCGAACTGGCCGGCATGAGCTGTGCGGACCCCAAGACCCATGACTTTCTCCGCCTGGCAAAAGATTCCGGAAGAATGCTCCTGGACATTATCAACGACCTCTTGGACCTCGCCAAGATCGAAGCCGGTAAGGTAGAGCTGGAGAAAAAAGTCTTTAATCTACGAGAGGCTTTGGACAGTACATTCTACCCTGTGTGCATGGTCGCTGAACGCAAGGGCCTGCAATGCTCGCTTGTCGTTGATCAATCCGTGCCTGAACACTTGGTCGGTGATCAGGGCCGCTTCAGGCAAGTCGTCACCAATCTCGTCGGCAACGCGGTTAAGTTCACGGAAAAGGGCGAAGTGAATCTTTCAGTCATGCGTATCCCCCACCCTTTCGCCACGGATTCCGTTCAAATCCGATTTAGAGTCAAAGATACGGGTATTGGCATACCTCAGGACATGCACAACGCCATCTTCGATGACTTCACCCAGGTGGGCCGATCCTACAGCAGCAAGTATGGCGGCACGGGCCTCGGCTTGGCCATCTCGCGCAACCTGGTCAACCTTATGGGAGGAGATATCTCGGTCGTAAGCGAAGAAGGCAAAGGGAGCACCTTCACATTTACCGCGACATTCGGGCTTGCCAGTGATTCCCCGCTTGTCGAAGCGATCGAGAAGACCTGCGGAACCGCAGAAAGCAAGCGGTTGCGTGTGCTGGTGATCGAAGACAACCCGATCAACCGCATTGTTGCGAAGGAACTCCTGACCTTGCAGGGATGCGGGACCGAAACAGCCGATACCGGCCATGAAGGGTTGGAGAAGCTGAGACAGTCTGAATACGACTGCGTACTCCTGGATATCCGCCTGCCGGACATGGAGGGCACGGAAGTCCTGCAGCGGATTCGGCGAGGCGAGGCAGGCAATCCCAAGGTCTGCGTGGTGGCACTCACTGCCTATGCACTCCAGGGTGATAGAAACCGTTTTTTGCAAGCCGGCATGGACGACTACCTCGCCAAACCGATCTCATCCGAGGATCTGCTGCGGGTGCTGAAGCGCATCCAAAAAAGACGGTAAAAGCCATTGGACGGATAAAAATCAATCGACATGAATTACCGTTTGCATGCGTACTCGCCAAAATCTATCTATGAGCACCTTATCCGCCCCCATATTCCCCGACTTTCCTGGCCGGAAACTCTTCGGTCCGCACAAGCTTCAGAATCGTCACCACGACCTCCTCTTTGTCGCCCTTGAGTGGCCAGACCCGGCCCACGTGCTTCTGTACGTCTTGTTCGTGGCTTCAATTTCCAGGGGAGCGGTATATCCTTCTGCTTTTCCTGATACTCCTCCTCCCCACCCAGCTCCTGGCCCAAGTGATCAGCAATACCCACCTCTCCTGACCTGCGCCCCGATTAGCCCTAAAAGCTGTTTCACGTTTGACCCTTAAAACCCTTTAGGGTGTATAGACTTTCATCATGAAGATCGAGTGGACAAGGAAGGCCCTGAAGCAGCACCTGAAGCTGCCCGCCCAAGTCCAGACCCAGATTCTCACGGCGGTGGCCACGTTGGTCGATTGGCCCGAGTGCCGGAACGTCCATCAGGATCATCCTCGTCAAGGAGGTCAAAAAGCGCGATGAACGCATCTACCACTAAGCACTAGGTGGTCGAGCACGAGGGCAAGGCCCTCTACGTGCTCGTGCCCGTGGAAGAGTACCGGGAACTGGAGCGCCTGCGCGCTGGAGAGGAGCCGACCTACCCGCATGAGGTCGTCGAACGCCTTACCGAGGGCAAGAGCCTCGTGCGCGCCTGGCGCGAGTATCGCGGTTTGACCCAGGTGGACATGGCAACGCGCCTGGGCATCACCATTCCGGCTTACCAGCGCATGGAGCAGCCCGGCCGCAATCTGCGCCTGGGCACCCTCAAACGCCTGGCCAAAGCCCTGGAAGTCCGCGTGGACCATCTCATTCTGGATGACGATGAGGACGAGGACGCGGCCTGTTTGACCGGCCAGAATGCAGAGCTCGACCGCGACTCCATCCTGATCGAGGGCGAGGCACAGGAGCCTTCCGACACCCGCGCCCGGCCCCTCTGAACCAGCCTTGCGTGCAAAATCAGCCCTGCCCATGAACCACCAGAGCGCTGTGGGCCTGAGCCTGAAGAAACTGCCAGACCATGTTCGGCAGCGGCTGCTTCTTGCAGTACAGGTGGCCGAAGATGACGAACGCCTCGACATCGATTTCACCGTTGAACGGAGATTGCCTGACTTCCTCTACTATGCCGCTGAATGCTGATTGCACCTTCGCTTCGTACTTCTGCTGCATGCAGCGCAGGAAATGTCCAGCGCCTGCCGGTCCGCAGTGGTAGTAGCCGCCGTCGCCCGCTATTGCCGCCAGCAAAGGCTCCACATCCTGGAAGGCCTGCTTGTCGCCGCCCACGAACAGCGCCAGGCGGTATTCATCCATCGCGAGGCCGACATCGACGTAGTGCGCCCCTTTCTTGGCAAGCCGGGCAGTGAGTTGTATGTTGTCCGCGAAATACTGAGCGCGGCTGTTCACCAGGATCGTACCGGCCGGCAGGATCTCGACGAGCGCGCTGAGCTGCCTCCCGGATAGCTCCGTGTTCCAGACCACCTTCGGCTCATCCAGTTGTTCAAGGGCTTCCTGGATTTCCATCCCTTTTACCTTGCCAAGGAAGCCGAGCCGCCCAAGCAGCGCCGAATTATTTGTGTCCTGGTAGATGCAATGGTCTTCAGCGAGTAGTCGTCTTGCGATGTCCTCTGTCTCGAAACCATCTCCAAGCATGCATATGTTCATGATTATTCTCCTGCCGCCCCAAGGCAAGGAGCATTCCATAACGCAAAACCAGATAAATGGCGTTCATCCTGATAGCAGCTCAAACTTAGCTGCACCACCTTTGGTGCAATTGCTCATCAATGGTGCAAGTATTAACAGAGACTATTGATATTATTTACATTATACATAAATAGCCACATCATTAATGTACCAGACATGGTGCACATATTATGGTTTGCTCTACTCTCAAATAATTAGCATTTGCTTTGCATCTGCGCTTGAAGCGCGTTATACATATCCATGCGCCACATTTCTCTGCTTAATCCTACTGACTATCCGACTGCCGTCCCCGGCCGGGCCGACATCGAGTCGAGGCCATGAGGTCCTCCTTCCGCGTCGCCTGGCTGGCTTCGCTCGCGGCCACAGCCTGGCTATCCCTGCAACCTCAGCCGGAGTTTCCGGTCGAGTTCTGGAATGCCGACAAGGTCTATCACCTTCTCGGCTACGCCTGGCTCGGCCTGCTCGGAATCCTGAGCTTCGAATTCCCAGCCAGCCGACGCCGGGCGCTCCTGTTCACCCTGGCCTTTGGCATCACCATGGAATTTCTGCAGGGTTTCGTGCCTGGACGCATGCCGTCTTTCTGGGATGGAGTGGCGAATGCGGCGGGAGTAGGCCTGGCGTGGGCTGCAAAGCGATTCAACAAGTAAAGCCCCGCTGTCTACAGCGGGGCTTTACTTATCAAGGCGGTGCACCTATGCGACCTGCGCTTCAGAACCCTGTGCTGTCGTCAAAACTTGCTCAACTATCTCGTCCGATACAATTCTCTCGGCTCTGAGGATGATCATGAAGCTCTCATCCTGGCGGCCGATCCCTTCGATGAAGTCGGCATCCACCACGGCGCCCATCTTTGGGGCCGGCATGATCGATTCCGAAGGAATCTCCAGTACCTCACGAACCGAGTCCACGAGAACTCCCATATTGTCCTGACCCTCAGGACCCTTGGTTTCCACAATGATGATGCAGGTGTCCACCGTCGTCTCGGCGCATTCGAGCCGAAACTTTCGCCGCAGGTCGATGACCGGCACGCCTTGCCCGCGCAGGTTGATTACTCCGCACATATGATCGGGCATTCGCGGAATTCGGGTAACTGGCCTCAATTCGAGGACTTCACGCACGGCGTCTATATCCAGGGCGAAGATTTCAGAGCCCAGGGTAAACGTCAGATACTGACAGGTCTGTGTGGTCGTCTGCTCTCTCATGGTGTTCACCCGACACGTTAAAAGCGTTCGAATTCATTATCCAAGTTGGATGTGGCCATGTCGAGGTTGACGCGCTTGGCATTATTCCCGCGCCTACCGACATTATAAGATGCCCCCTGCAAGACTGGCTGCGCCTTGGCTCTGGTCGCATTTACGGCCTTTGCGGCCACCGGTCGGGAATTGCGCAAGGGCCCGTCATCGAGCTTGAAGAAGCCGATTGTCTGCTGAAGCTGCTCGGCCTGACTGGAGAGTTCCTCGCTGGTGGAAGACATTTCCTCGGCGGCTGCAGCGTTTTGCTGCACTACCTTATCGAGTTGCTGAATGGCCTTGTTGATCTGCTCGGCCCCAGAGGTCTGCTCGTGGCTGGCGGCTGCGATCTCCTGCACGAGTTCGGCGGTTTTCTGGATGTCGGGAACAATCCTCCGGAGCATCTCGCCAGCCTTTTCGGCGATTCCCACGCTCGTGGCCGACAAGTCGCTGATCTCTCCGGCCGCCGCACCGCTTCGCTCGGCAAGCTTGCGCACTTCTGCGGCCACTACGGCGAAGCCCTTGCCGTGCTCGCCTGCCCTGGCCGCCTCGATGGCGGCATTGAGGGCCAAAAGATTCGTCTGGCGGGCGATCTCCTCGATGATGGAAATCTTCTCGGCGATCTCCTTCATTGCCCCCACTGTCTGATCCACGGCTTGGCCACCTTCTCTCGTGTCGGTAGCGGCCTTGAGGGCGATTCTTTCAGTCTGCTGGGCGTTATCCGCGTTCTGACGGATATTCGCGGCCATCTCTTCCATTGAGGAGGAGACCTCCTCCACGCTTGCGGCCTGCTCGGTCGCGCCTTGCGACAAGGATTCAGAGGATGCCGAGAGTTCCTCACTGCCCGAAGCTACGTTGTCGGATGCGGCTTTAACCTCCGCAACTATTTCACGCAGCTTGTTCATCATATCATTGAGAGCCTGGGCGAGCTTTCCAATTTCATCGCGCTTGTTGATATCCAATTGGTTGGTAAAATCGCCGTTGGCCATGGCTTGGGCAAATTCAACACTCCTGATGATGGGTCTCGTCAGAGTTCTCCCGATGAGTACGGCCATGCCAATGCCGGCAAGCAGTATGACAGCCGTGGCGATACCGATAGCCTTGAAGAGTTGCTTCAGCCCTGCAAACACATCGTCGAACTTTGCCGCGACTGCGATACTCCAGCCAGTGCTCTCCACTGGGGCATATCCGAGGAACTTCCGAACTCCTTTGTAATCGTACTCTCCAATGCCTTGCTCGCCAGCAACCATCCGGCGCTCAAGCGCCACCAACGAGGCAAGAGCCGGGTCGGTCTTAAAACTGACAAAGTCATTATCGCCCTGCCTGACGAGATCGAGATTGTCATGGGCGACCGTGGTACCATCCTTGTTGATCATGAATGAGTTGCCTGATGCACCGACCTTGATGCTTGTAACGGTTCTGACGATCTCTAAGCCGTCTATGATACCCGCAATGACACCAGAGATTTTGCCATCTTGTTTGATTGGCGTAACGACCAGGCAATAAATAGAGCCATCTTTTCGATCAACGAGAATATCGGAAATCGAAGTCTCCCCTCTAACAGCCAGTTTGAAAGAGTCTTGGTCTCTTATATTGAGGGGCGCGCCTTCGCTGAAGCGGATATCGCCTTCCAGTGTCCCCACACCGACCCGGACGAATCCATAATGGTCGCGATCATGAATTAATGCAGGAGACTGTGATTCCCAGTCCATGCTTTTGATCACATTGCGGTTGGCGATTGCTTCGACCGCGAATTGGTAGAATCGCACCTTGTTAGCGACGAGCTTGGCTGCATCGGCAGCTTTATTTGCGACGTACTCCTCGACATTCTCCGTCAAAGCTCCCGAGGCATACTGGTAAGAAATGAAACTCAACCCAAGGCAAACGGCCAGCAAAACACCACCTATGGATAATGCCAGCTTTGACCCGATCCCCAAATTCCTCACAACAAGCCTCCTACTCAATGCGTTCCTCGGAACCATTATCCAACTACATTTATTGAATTTTCCAACACTACTGGTCTTGTTGTTAACGGTGATAACTAGCAATATGCAAAAATTAGCCCCTCCTAGACTCTACCAACCAGGACGAATAGACTCCATATCGTTATCGGCACATTCAGAAACGATCTTTATGTCACACGAGAAATTATTATACATCTTCAAATCAACCAAAATATAGACAAGGCATTAACAAAACAAATGACACCACTATAATTAAGATACGTTTTTGACTACTGCATCTTTTTTTAGTGCATTATGCTTAGGCGCATAGACAAACCATTCAACAAAAGACGAACCTGAATAACATAGCCGCCGATCGATGGCCGACCAGGGCAAGGGGCGCGGACGCATGCGCCGAGCCTCACGCCGTCTTTCTGGTAGGGGTGGCTATGCCGCGCCGTTTCAGGCGAGGTTTGAAGCAGGCTGCGCGCATGCCGGTGGATCTGCGGGCCACTGCCCATGCGCAGGGCCGCCGATGAACGACACAGGCCACGCATCCATGCGCCGAACGCATACACGACGCGCGTTCCGTTCCATGCACTCGATACAGTTAAGATAACTTCTTCTAGCTTTACGGGGCTGATCCGATGTGCTAACCTATAAGCCTTATATTTTAAGCATTTGTCGGGAACCCTTTGGAGTCTCATTCATGGACGCAAGAATGCCCACCCGCGTGCGCCTGCTCGCGCTCGTTTTCATCGTGCTGCTCGGCCTGCGCCCCGAGGCAAGGCTCGAAGCCGCCACAGCCGTTGCCTTCGGCCCGCAACAAATCATCAGCACCGACGCGCTCGGCGCCAACTCTGTGCATGCCGCGGACCTGGACGGCGACGGCGACCTGGACGTGCTCTCGGCCTCG